>CAISJH010000383.1 GCA_903885585.1 uncultured beta proteobacterium | reverse complement strand
TGGAACAGGCGGTGGCCTTCGTGCAGCGGCTGCGCCGTGAAGACCTGGGCAAGACACCGGGCGTGGCCGAGACGCTGGAGTGGGTGCGCGCCCTGCACCGCCTGAACTGGCGCGAACTCGCCGACGACCCGGCGGCCATCGTCGCCACGCTGGGATGCCTGCTCAAGACCCGGGAAGACCGCTTCCAGGTGGGCCCTGAGCGCGTACGCCAACTGGTCGAAGGCCGCCGCAGCGTGGGCGTGGCGGAGAAGGTGGCAGCGTGACCGTTTCGCCGCTGCAGACCATCGCCGGGTTTGCCGCGCTGCTGCGCGACCATGGCATGAAGGTGGGCGTGGCCGAGCAGCAGGCTTTTGTGCGGGCGGCGCTCGCCCTGCCGCTGCAACGCTGCACTCAGTTGGACCCGGCTTGGCGTGCCATCGCCTGCCGCGACGCCCGCGACTGGCGGCGCTGGCCCGAGCTGTTTCAGAGCTACTGGCACCCCCACCGGGTGCAGGGCTCGGTGAAGGTCAGCGGCCAGACCCGGCCCTCGCGCGATCTTCGGCAGGTGGTGCAGTCCCTGCAGGACTCGCTGGCCCAGGGGCAGCGTCCGGGCGTTGCGGGGCAGGGCATGGACACGGCGCTGCAGGACACGCCGCCCGACCCATCGTCGTCCCAGGAGCCGGGCGTGGCCCGTGCCCAGGGCGGCGCCAGCCAAGCCGACGCCTTGCACGACCGCAGCCTGTCGCAGTGGCTGCCGCAGGATCTGGCCCAGCTCAACCAGTTGGCCGAGCGGATCGCCCAGCGCCTGCGCGAACGCGTCACGCGCCGCTGGCGCGATCACCCGCAGGGTCGCCGTCTGGACCTGCGCCGCACCTTGCGCGGCAGCCTGCGCACCGGTGGCGTGCCGTTCAAGCCCGCCTGGCGCCAGCCCCGCCGCGAACGGCCCCGCCTGTTCATCCTGGTGGATGTGAGCCGCTCGATGGAGACGCACGCGCAGTTGTTCCTGCGTATCGCGCGGGCCTTCGTCGGTGTCGCGCAGGCGCGAGTCTTCGTCTTTCACACCCGCCTGGCAGAGGTTACCCCGCTGCTGCAGCGCGACTCGGCTGCCGTGCAGGAGAAGGTCAACGCCGTGACCGCCGGTTTCGGTGGCGGCACCCGGATCGCCACCAGCCTGGCCGACTTCCACCGCGTCCATGCACGGGCGCAGTTGCAGCGCTCGGCGCGTGTGTGGGTGCTGTCTGACGGCTTTGATGCCGACCCCCCGCAGGCCCTGGCCGACGAGTTGCGTGCGGTACGCCGTCACGGCGCGCGCATCACCTGGTTTCACCCGTCTGCGCAGCCGCCGGCTTCCGAGGCCCTGCGCGAGGCCCGGCCTTTGATCGACCGCTTTGTGCGCCTGAACAGCCTGCGCGACCTGGCTCAAGCCGCTGAAGTCTTGCACTGAACCCCCAACCGTCGGAGCGCCCACCATGAGCACTGCCTCCATCGACTTTCTCCAAGCGGCCTTGCGGCTGCAGCAGCAGGACCGCCCGCATGCCATCGTCACGGTGTTGCGCGTGCAGCCGCCCGCCTCGGCCCGCCCGGGTGACAAGGCCCTGGTCACGGCCGAGGGCATAGAGCTGGGCTGGATCGGTGGCGGCTGTTCGCAGCCGGCGGTGCTGAAGACGGTGCGGCTGGCGCTGGCCGACGGCCGGGCCCGCGTGGTGCGCATCGCGCCTTCGTCCGAGGGTGAAGTGCGTGAGCTGGGTGACGTGCTCGAGTTCGGCATGTCCTGCCACTCTGGCGGCACCATCGAGCTCTTCGTGGACCCCATGCTGGCGCGGGCGCGCCTGACCGTGGTGGGCGACTCGCCGCTGGCGGTGGCGCTGGCGTCCCTGGGCCCGCGTGTGGGTCTGCCGGTGACCGTGGTGGCCCATGCTGTCGATGCGCAGCGGTTCCCGGACGCCGAACGGGTGCTGGACAGCGACGATGCCGTGGCCGTCGCCCAGGCTCTCGCACCAGGCAGCTTCGTGGTCGTGGCCACGCAGGGCCGCCGGGACGTGCAGGGCCTGCGCGCGGCGCTGGCGGCGCGGGCTCGGCAGGTGTTTTTCGTAGCCAGCCACCGCAAGGCGCAGGTGCTCAAGGCGGCCCTCGTAGAGGCTGGCGAAGACGCCGCAGCCGTGGCGGCCATCGTGGCGCCTGCCGGCCAGCCCATCGGGGCGCAGACCCCTGAGGAGATTGCGCTGTCGGTGCTGGCGGCTGTAGTGGCAGCGCGTCGCGGTCAGGAGGCAGGAGCCCCGCATCCGGCCCCGGTGCAGAAGTCAGTAGGCCAGGAGCCATTGCCGCGCGCTCAGCACGGTGCAGCCCCCGCCGTGGCAGAGTCGTCAGTCCTGGCGGTGCACACTGTCACCCCGGCCCTCACTGAGGCCGCGGAATCCGAGCCGGAGTTCGTAGTGCGCGCCGGCCCCATGTCCTGCTGCGGCATGTGACCCTTACGGGACGAGGCAACACACGATGGGATGCATCCTCAAAGGCGGCGGCGGGCTCTACAGCCGCGTGGTGGTGGGGGCCGTGTTGCTGGCCGCCGGCAGCGGCTCGCGCATCGGGCACCGGCCCAAGAGCCTGCTGGAGCTGGGCGGCGTGCCACTGATCAGGCGCCAGCTCATCGCTCTGTCCGGGGCCGGGGTGGATGAGGTGGTGGTGGTGCTGGGTCACCACGCCGACCTGATCGAGCCAGTGGTACAGGCCTTTCCGGTGACGGTGGTGCGCAACCCTACCCCTGACGATGGGCAGGTGTCGTCTCAGCGCCTGGGCCTGGCTGCCCTGGCAGGCAAGCTGGACGCCGTCATCGTGGCCCTGGCCGATCAGCCGCTCATTCAGGCCCAGGACATCAGCGACCTGATCGGCGCCTTCAAGAAGCGGCCGGCGGGCACTTCCGTCGTCTATCCGCAGGTGGCGGGAGAGCCCGGCAATCCCGTGATCTTCAGCGCTGAGGTGCGCGAGCAGATCCTGGCTGGCGAGGCGCACGTGGGTTGCCGTCAGTGGCGAGGGGCCCACCCTGAGGCAGCAGCGCCCTTCGTCACGGACAACCGTCGCTACCGCCTGGACATCGACACTGAAGAAGACCTGGCGGCCTTCCAGCGCGACACCGGCCACCGCCTGTGCTGGCCGGCCAGCGTGACGGCGTCCGCGTGAGTCCCTCCAGCGCGGTCCCCTCCGGCGCGACCCCCAGCTTCCGCAGCCTGTGGCCCACGCCCTTGGGCGTGCACCGCTATGCCGAGGCCGCAGGCGTGAACCCGCTGCTGGTACGCGTGTTCAGTGCCCTGCGCATCGCCCAAAGCCAGGCGCGGTCGCAAGGAGGTGAGCCGCCACCGGCGTCCGCGTTCTTCGCCAGTGACGACGATCTGGTCGACCGCATTCGGCTGCCGGAGTGGCAGGGCTTTCTGCGCTTTGTGGTGGAGTCGCTGCGAGACACTGTCAAGGCCGCCAATGCGGGGGTCTGGCCCGCGCAGGGCCTGGACCTGCGCATCAACGTGGACGGCATGTGGTTCCAGATGTCCAACGGCGGCGCTTTCCACGACGTCCACAGCCACGGCAACTGCTCGTGGTCCGGGGTGTACTGCGTGCAGGTGGACCCGCAGGAGCGCCGGGTCTCCCATGCCACCTACGGCCCCGCCAATGGGGTGACGCGCTTCTTCGGGCCGCGCTTCGAGCGGCTGGGTGGCGCGCGTATCGACATGGGCAACGCCTACCTGCAGGACGCCCACCTGGACTTTGACCCCGTGCCGGGCCAGCTGCTGATCTTTCCCTCGTGGCTGGCGCACCAGGCGCTGCCTTACGGGGGCGAGCAGGAGCGCGTGATCATTTCCTTCAACGCCAGCGTGCACGCGGCGCAGGGCAGCAACCAGTTGCACCGATACGCGTCCACCTGAGAGCTTGCGCGCCGGACGACCTCACAGGCGCTGAGTCCCGACCCGTCTGCTCGTGCAGGAAGTTGGTTCAAGCCAGATGCGGGCGGTCCGGCAACTCGTTCGGGTTGGCCTGGCCCTCGGCCTGCGGCCAGTGCTGGAGCATCAGCGCCTCCACCGCCCCAATGGCTTGCAGCAGCCCGGGCTCGAAGCGCCCCGCGCGGAACTCCTGCCGCATGCCGTTGACGATGGACTCCCAGTGGCCAGGCGGTGCGTGGCGCGCGATGCCGCGGTCGGCCACGATCTCGATCTGGTGCTCGGCCAGCAGCAGGTAGATCAGCACGCCGTTGTTGGCCTCGGTGTCCCACACGCGCAGCTTGCCAAACATGGACACGGCGCGTTCCCGCGCGCTGGCGCCCCGCCACAGGTAGCTCAGGGGCAGCCCCGCCTCCACGCACACGCGGATCTCGCCCGTGTGTGCCCGCTCGCTCGCGGCGATGCGCTGCTGGATGCGTTCCAGCGCCTGCGGGCCCATAGCCCGCCGGGTGTCGCTCTCGTCGAACCAGCGGTGACGCAGCAGTCGCGCGAGACGTTTCAGACCCAGGCCCATCACCAACTCCCTCCTGCGCCGCCACCGCCGAAGTCGCCGCCACCGCCCGAGGAGAAGCCTCCGAAGCCGCCCCCGCCGCCACCGAAACCGCCGCCCGATCCGCCACCGCGCGCCCAGCCTCCGTCACCGAAGATGACGGAGCCGCCGCGCCCCGAACGCCCGCCACCAGCGCGGCGCCCGCCCAGGCCGCGCAACGCCGAGCCCAGGCCCAGCACGCCCACGACAAACAAGGCGGCGAGTCCCGCGCCAACCCCCAGCAAAAGGCTTTGGGTGACCCACCAGACCACACCGCCGGCCGCACCACCCGTCAGCACCGCGCCCAGCTTGCGGCCCACTATCGCACTCAGCACGCCACCGGCCACAGGCACGGCCACGAACAGAAAAGCCAGCAGGTCTTCGGCCTGGAAACCGTCTTCGGCGGCCCCGCCTCGGGCGCGCTCGGGCTGGGGCAGACCTTCGCCACGGATGCGCGCCATGAGCGCGTCCACGCCCTTGTCCAGACCGCCGGCGTAGTCCCCGGTCTTGAAGGCGGGCGTGATGATGTCGCGCGCGATCTGACGTGCCGCCAGGTCCGGCACCGCACCTTCCAGCGCCTTGGCCGGGGCGATCCACAAGCGCCGGTCGTTCTTGGCCACCACCAGCAACAGGCCGTCGCCCACGTCTTTGCGGCCGATCTTCCAGCTCTCGCCCACGCGCTGCGCAAAGGCCGCGATGTCCTCAGGCTGGGTGGTGGCCACCACCAACACCACGATCTGCGGCCCGGCCTGGGCCTCGAATTTCGCGAGCTTGGCCTCGAGGCCGTCTCGCTGCGCCGTGGACAGGGTGCCGGTACCGTCCATCACGCGCGCCGTCAAGGCCGGCACGGGAAGCAGCTCTTGCGCCCGTACCGGGCCGCTGAACAGCGCCAGCAGCGCCCAAAGGCTCAGCAGCTTCAGCACGATCAGCAGCACCCAGGCCGCCAGCCTGCGCAGCGGGCGGCTCGGGGCCGCCGGGATGAAGCCGTTGACCGCGCGCATGGACGCTCGTTAGTTGCTCGTCACTTGGACGCCGCGGGCGGCGGGCTCGCGGGCTTGTCAAAGCTCACCGCCGGCGGCGCGGAGATGGCGGCTTCGTTCTGCACAGTGAAGCTGGGCTTGACCGCGTAGCTGAAGACCATGGCTGTCAGGTTGGACGGGAACTGCCGCACCAGCACGTTGTACTCCTGCACGGCCTTGATGTAGCGGTTGCGCGCCACGGTGATGCGGTTCTCGGTGCCCTCCAGCTGCACGCGCAGGTCCTGGAAGCCCTGGTTGGCCTTCAGGTTGGGGTAGTTCTCGCTGACCAGCAGCAACCGCGCCAGCGCACTGCCCAGCTCGCCCTGCGCTTTCTGAAAGCGGTCAAACGCCTGCGGGTCGTTCAGAGTCTGTGGCGTGACCTGGATGGAGGTGGCGCGCGCGCGCGCCTCCACCACCTTGGTCAGCGTCTCCTGCTCGAAGTTGGCCTCGCCCTTGACCGTGGCCACGATGTTGGGGATGAGGTCGGCACGGCGCTGGTACTGGTTCAGCACCTCGGACCAAGCGGCCTTGGTCTGCTCGTCCAGCGTCTGGAACTGGTTGTAGCCGCAGCCCGAGAGCAGCGTGGCTGCTGCCAGCAGCACAGCGGCCATCCAGCGCCGCAAGAGGGAGGTTTCAGGACGTGACCACATGGGGGACTCGCTTTCCGGTGAGGCGTGAAACGGATGTCACAAGATGGGGCCGACGCGGGAGATTCAAGCCCAGGGCGGCACGTGACGGTGCGCCCGACGGCCACACTGCGCAGATTGTCACGCCACCCCCAGGCACACGCCCAGGCCGCGAGCGGCTTCCACCAGCGGATGGCCCGGGGGCACCTGGCGGGTGCGACCGGCCACCTCGCTCAGCGGCACGCTGATGCAGGCATCGGCCTGCAGGGCCACCATGTGGCCGAAGCGCCCCTGCACGGCCAGGCGGGCCGCGGCATGGCCAAAGCGCGTGGCCAGCACGCGGTCGTAGGCAGTGGGTGTGCCGCCGCGCTGCACATGACCCAGCAGCGTGGTGCGCACTTCGGATTGCAGGTGCGGCTCCAGCAGGGCGCGCAAGCGTTCGCCCACGCCGCCCAGGCGCACCGGGTCGGGGCTGTCGGCCAGCGTGTGGGCCACCGTCATCGAGCCCCCGGCCGGGGCGCAGCCCTCGGCGATGCAGATCAGCGTGCTGCCATCGTGTCCGAGCGAGCCGGCCAAGGCCTCGCGGTGCTGGCAGCATTGCAGCACCCGCTGCGGCTCGAAGGGCAGTTCCGGCAGCAGGATCGCATCGGCCCCGCCGGCGATACCGCCCTCCAGCGCGATCCACCCGGCGTACCGTCCCATGGTCTCGACGATCATCACGCGGCCGTGGCTGCGGGCCGTGGTGCGCAGCCGGCCCAGCGCTTCGGCCACCACCGCCACGGCGCTGTCGAAGCCGAAGGTGCGCTCGGTCAGGGCGATGTCGTTGTCGATGGTCTTGGGCACGCCAATCATGGGCAGGCCCAGCGCATCCAGCCGGGCCGCGATGTCCATGGTGCCGTCGCCGCCAATGGCCAGCACGCCGTCAAGCCCGGCTTGCCGTGCGCAGGCCAGCACCTGCGCCGAGACGTCGGCTCCGTTGCGCGCGAAGTCGTGGAAGGGGTCGGCCCGGTTGTGGGTGCCGAGAATGGTGCCGCCCTGGTCCAGGATGTCGTCCACCTCTTGTGTGTGCAGGCGCCGCATCTGGCCACGCATGAGGCCGAGAAACCCGCGCTCAATGCCGGTGACTTGAACCCCGGCGTTCAGCAGTTCCAGCGTGGCTGCCCGGATCACCGCGTTCAGGCCCGGGCAGTCGCCGCCGCCGGTGAGGATGCCCATGTGCATGGGCTCGATTCTGGTGCCGCAACGCGGCCCCCGAGAGGGTCGTGCGCAATCCAGTCGCACGCGTTGCAAATGCCTCAGCCTGCTGACACTTTGGAATGTCAGATGTCGTGGCCATAATCAGGTGATGTTCGCACCGCTCCAAAACGACAGCTTCCTGCGCGCCTGTCTGCGCCAGCCCACGACCCATACACCTGTATGGCTGATGCGCCAGGCCGGGCGCTACTTGCCCGAGTACTGCGCCACGCGCGCCAAGGCCGGCAGCTTCATGGGCTTGGCCACCAATGTGGACTACGCCACCGAGGTGACGCTGCAGCCGCTGGAGCGCTACCCGCTGGACGCCGCCATCCTGTTCAGCGACATCCTGACCGTGCCGGATGCCATGGGACTGGGCCTGAGCTTTGCGCAGGGCGAGGGCCCGCGCTTTGCCCACCCGGTTCGTGACGAGGCGGCGGTGGCGGCTCTGCAGGTGCCGGACCTGGACAAGTTGCGCTACGTGACGGATGCCGTCACCTCCATCCGCCGGGCCCTGAATGGCCGCGTGCCGCTGATCGGCTTTTCCGGCAGCCCCTGGACGCTGGCCTGCTACATGGTCGAGGGCGCGGGGTCGGACGACTACCGGCTGGTGAAGAGCATGCTCTACGGCCGGCCCGACCTGATGGAGCGCATCCTGGAAGTCAACGCGCAGGCGGTGGCGGCGTACCTGAACGCGCAGATCGACGCCGGCGCCCAGGCGGTGATGGTGTTCGACAGCTGGGGTGGGGTGCTGGCCGACGGCGCTTTCCAGCGTTTCAGCCTGCGCTACACGCAGCAGGTGGTGCAGGCGCTGCAGCGCGAGAAGGACGGCGTACGCATCCCGGTGATCGTCTTCACCAAGGGGGGCGGACTGTGGTTGGAGCAGATCGCCGGCATCGGTGCCGACGTCGTGGGCCTCGACTGGACGGTCAACCTGGGCGCCGCCCGCGCCCGGGTGGGTGACCGCGTTGCCCTGCAGGGCAATCTGGATCCGAACGTGCTGTTCGCCCCGCCCGAGGCGGTGGCGCGCGAGGCGGTGGCCGTGCTGGACAGCTTTGGCCGCCCGCAGCGCGCCGATGGCACCTGGGATGGCCACATCTTCAACCTGGGCCATGGGATCAGCCAGTTCACGCCGCCAGACCATGTGTCGGCGCTGGTCGAGGCCGTGCACCGGCACTCGAAGACCTTGCGCTGAGCACCCTGGCGGCGGCGAGGGGCCGCAGGCTGCTCGTTCCGCGAGGCGCCACACGTGGGGTACCGTCAACGCACGAATTGGCGCCTCCTGTACGGTGAGTGAGCACTTAGCATCGCACTTATCCCCAATTTCCGGGGCTTTCCGAGGCCCGGGTTTTCACCAAGCGCAGCAAAGGGTCATTGCTGGGCAAGATGCGCTAAGTTGTTGATTTTTCGAGGCCTGACAGGGTGCTGAGAAATGAGGCAATCCAGCGGAAGGCCCCAAGAATCAAGGGTTTGGCGAGTTCCACCCCGGGTTGCCCACAAAGTTATCCACAGATTCGGTGGACAGGCCAAAAACCCTTTGCGGATCATGAACTTGGGTGCGAATTCTCAATGTCAGGCGAAGACTTCGCCGCAAGTTGAGCAGTGTCAGCTTTGACCGAGCCAGATGCTGGCATCCCCGCCATGGAAACCCCAGACCCGACCCTGTCCAGGCCGGTGAACCGCCTGAGCGTGGCCGTGGAGACGCCCCAGCATGCCGGCCTGGGCGGCGTGCTGGACTACCTGGGTAACCAGGCCTGGCCGGCCGGCACCCTGGTGCGCTGTCCGCTCGGCCGGCGCACGGTGCCTGGCATCGTGTGGGGCGCTGCATGCGCTGGGACCGCTGAAACCACACCCGCCGACCGCCTGCGTGAGCTGGCCGAGGTGATGGACAGCCTGCCGCCGCTGCCGCAGGCTTGGCGCGCGCTTGTCGACTTTGCCGCGGGCTACTATCAGCGAGGCACTGGGGAGCTGGCCTTGTCGGTCTTGCCGCCTGAGCTGCGCAAGCTCACGGCCGTGCAGGTAGCCAAGCGGGTGGCGCGTCTGCAGAAGGCGCCCCCTGCCGCGCCCGGCGGCCCGGCGCCGCCGTGGCCCGAGTTGTCTGCCGAGCAGTCGGCCGTGCTCGACAGTCTGCCCCCGGAAGGTCCGGTGCTGCTGCACGGTGCCCCCGGCAGCGGCAAGACAGAGGTCTACCTGCGTGCGGCCGAGCGCGCGCTGCAGGCGGGGCGCCAGGTGCTGGTGCTGGTGCCGGAGATCAACCTGACGCCGCAACTGGAGGCGCGCTTTGCGCAGCGCTTCCCCGACCGCGTCCTGGTGGCCCTGCACAGTGGGCTGACCCCGGCGCAGCGGCTCAAGCACTGGCTCATGGCCCACCTGGGGTTGGCCGACCTCGTGCTGGGCACGCGGCTGGCCGTCTTCACGCCCCTGCCGCGGCCCGGGCTGATCGTCGTGGACGAGGAGCACGACCCCTCGTTCAAGCAGCAGGAGGGCGCACGCTACTCGGCGCGCGACCTCGCGGTCTACCGCGCCCGCCTGGAGCAGGTGCCGGTGGTGCTGGGCTCGGCCACGCCTTCGCTCGAGAGCTGGCAGCGCAGCCTCGAGGGGCGTTACCGCCGCCTGTCCATGCCCACGCGCATGGGCGGCGGTGTGATGCCCGAGGTACGCCTGCTGGACATGTCGCAGCAGCCGCGTGAGCGCGGCGAAAACGCGCCGGCGCTGGCCGCCCCGCTGCTGCGCGCCATCGAGGAGCGCATCGCGCGCGGTGAGCAAAGCCTGCTGCTGCTGAACCGGCGCGGCTACGCGCCCGTGCTCCACTGTGGTGCCTGCAGCTGGAAGAGCCAGTGCCCGCACTGCAGCGCCTGGCGCGTTTTCCACAAGCTGGACCGCACGCTGCGCTGCCACCACTGCGGGTTCACCGAGCGCGTGCCGCGCGCCTGCCCCGACTGCGGCAACCTGGACATCGCGCCCGTGGGCCGCGGCACCGAAAAGCTCGAGGAGCAGATGGCTGCTCTGCTGCCCGGTGCGCGGGTGGCGCGTATCGACGCCGACACCACGCGCACCAAGGGCTCGCTGGACGCGCAACTCGCCGCCGTGCATGACGGTGACGTGGACGTGCTGGTGGGCACGCAGATGGTGGCCAAAGGGCACGACTTTCGCCGCATCACGCTGGTGGCCGCGGTCAATCCCGATGGCGCACTGTTCGCGAGTGACTTCCGCGCGGCCGAGCGGCTGTTTGCCTTGCTGCTGCAGGCGGCTGGCCGGGCCGGGCGCGACGCACAGGCGGCTTCACGCAGCCAGATGTGGCTGCAGACCTGGCACCCGCAGCACCCCTTGTACGCCGCGCTCAAGCGGCACGACTACGAGGCCTTTGCGGCGGATCAGTTGGAGGAACGGCGTTCGGCCGGCTTGCCCCCCTTCAGCCACCTGGCCCTGCTGCGCGCCGAGGGCCGTACGCCGCAGGAGGCTCGCGCCTTTGTCGAGGCTGCTGCGGCGCTGGCCGGTGGCCTGGAAGGCGCTGCTGCCGTCACGCTGTACCCGGCGGTGCCGCCGCCGGTGGCCCGGGTGGCCGACGTGGAGCGCATGCAGATGCTGCTGGAGTCCAGCTCCCGCGCTGCCCTGCAGCGCCTGCTCGCAGTCTGGACGCCTTTGCTGCACACCTTGCGCTCCGAGCACAAGGGCGTGCTGCGTTGGGCCGTGGACGTCGACCCCCTCGGAATCTGAGCGGGTCAGGCGAGGCGCTCAGGCTGGCGGCTGCACGTCAAACAGCCACACCAGCCCGGAGAAGGTGGCAAAGGCGGCCACCGTGCTGGCCATGATGATGCGCGCCACCCGGCCGTTGTCGGCGCCGTAGCGCTCGGCCAGCAGCGAGACGTTGCTGGCGCTGGGCAGGGCGGCCACCAGCGTCAGCACCAGGATCTGGAAGCCGGTGATCGGGACGCCCAGTGCGCGCGCGGCGGCGCCCACGGTGAAGGCCAGCAAAGGGTGCAGCACCAGCTTGATGGCGGCCACCGGCAGAAACAGCGCGGGCGGCGTGCGGCCATGCGCGTGCTGCCCGGCGCGCCACAGCACCGCGCCAATGGTGAACAGCGCCACGGGGGAAGCGGCGTCGGCCAGCATCTTGACCGCGGTGTCCACGGGCCCCGAGATCTTGAAGCCGCTGGCCTGGCTGGCCGCGCCCAAGGCAATGGCCCAGGGCAAGGGGTTGGCCAGCGTCCCCTTCAGGGCCTTGATCACGGCCGCGCGCGCGCCCTGACCGGAGGCGTCGTGCGCCTGCGCCAGGCCGATGCACAGCGAACTGGTGATGAAGATGTCCACCAGGATGGTGCAGATGGCTGGCCCGGCCGCGGCCGGACCCAGCAACGCCACCAGCAGGGGCACACCCATGAAGCCGGTGTTGGGGAAGGCCGCCACCAGGGCGCCGAAGGCGGCGTCCTTCAGGTGCACCCGGGCGCTGAGCGTCATGGCCACGGTGAAGAACACCACCAGCACGGCGCACAGCATCCAGGTGCCGACCATGCCCGGGTGCAGCAGCTCCAGCACGGGTGTGTTGGCGCCAAAGCGAAACAGCATGCACGGCAACGCAAAGTACAGCACGAAGCTGTTGAGCCCGGCGATCGCGCTCTCAGGCAGCACCTTCTGGCGCCCGGCAAGAAAGCCGCACAGGACAAGCGCAAAGAAAGGCGCGGTGACGGCGAGGATGGCTTCCATGAGGCGTTGGGAGTATCGCCACAATCAAGCTTCTTCCACGCCGCAGGTGCCGCATGCCGAACAAGTCAAAGGGATTCCTTCGCCGCTGGGCGGGCCGAGTGTGGGGCTGGATCGATGGCAGCCGGCGCACGCTGCTCAACCTCGTCTGGCTGGGCCTGCTGATCGGGCTGCCGGTGGCCTTGCTCACCAGCGGGCCGCGCGCCCTGAAGGACAAGACCGTGCTGGTGCTGGACCTCTCCGGCCCGCTGGTGGAGCAGCGTGCGGGCGGCCCGCGCGACGCACTGCTCAAGCAGGTGCAGGGCGAAGACGACGGCCAGGTGCGGCTGCGCGACGTCATCACCGTGCTGGACGCCGCGGCACGCGACCCGAAGATCGAGCGCGCGTTGCTGCTGCTGGAAGACCTCTCCGGCGGCGGCCTGCAGGCGCAGCGTGAGGTGGCGGCCGCGCTGGATCGCTTCAAGGCGGCGGGCAAGCAGGTGGTGGCCTGGGGCACGGCCTATGACCAGCGCCAGTACTACCTGGCGGCCCACGCGAGCGAGTTCTACCTGCATCCCATGGGCATGGTGATGTTGCAGGGCTACGGCCGCCTGCGCAACTACTACCGCGAGGCGCTGGACCGCCTGGGCGTCAGCGCCAACGTGGTGCGTGTGGGCAAGTACAAGAATGCGGCCGAACCCTACTTCGCTAGCGCGCCCTCCAAGGAGACGCTGGAGTCCGAGGCCTACCTCTACAACGCCCTGTGGGGCCTCTACACCCAAGGGGTGGAGAAGGCCCGCAAGTTGCCCGCGGGTGCCATCACGCAGGGCATCGAGGCGCTGCCTGGCAGCCTGCAGGCGGTGGGCGGAGACACCGCGCGCCTGTCATTGGAGTCTCGCCTGGTGGATGGACTGAAGACCCGCGACGAGCTGCGTGCACTGCTCATCGAGCGCGGGGCCGAGGCCGCCGAGGCCAAGACCTTCCGCCAGATCGGCTGGCGCGACTATCTCTCCCGGGTGAAGCCGGAGGCTTCAGGCCCCGCCATCGGTGTGGTGGTGGCCGAGGGCGAGATTGGCGAGGGCACCGCACCGGCCGGGCGCATCGGCGGCCGCTCCACGGCCGAGCTGATCCGCAAGGCCCGCGACGACGAGCAGGTCAAGGCGGTGGTGCTGCGCGTCAACTCGCCGGGCGGCAGTGCCCTGGGCTCGGAACTGATCCGCCGTGAGCTGGAGCTCACCCGCGCTGCCGGCAAGCCCGTGGTGGTGTCCATGGGCGACGTGGCGGCCTCGGGCGGCTACTGGATCGCCATGGCAGCGGATGAAGTGATCGCCGACGCCGCCACCATCACCGGCTCGATCGGGGTCTTCGGCATGCTGCCCACCGCCCAGGGCCTGATGGACAAGCTGTCGGTGCG
>CAISJH010000382.1 GCA_903885585.1 uncultured beta proteobacterium | reverse complement strand
TGCCATTGCCGCTGGGGCCGATGTTTTCCTCACGGGCGAGATCTCGGAGCCCCAGGCGCACCTGGCGCGCGAGACCGGCGTGGCCTTCCTGGCCTGCGGTCACCACGCCACCGAGCGCTTCGGTGCGCCGGCTGTGGCTGCCGAGGTGGCAGCGCGGTTCGGCCTCGAGCATGTCTTCATCGACGTGCCCAACCCGGCATGACGGCCGCACCCCCCATGAGCCACCCGCAAGCCGCCCCGCCTTCTCGACGGACGACGGCGCCCCTGGCCCTGACGATGGGTGACGCGGCCGGCATCGGCCCGGAGTGCATCGTCAAGGCCTGGCAGGCGGGAGCCCTGGAGCACATGGTGGTGATCGGCGACGTGCAGGTGATGCGGCGCGCGGCGCGCCAGGTGGGCGGTGCGCAGCCTATCGTGGTCCGCACGGATCACCCTTCCGATCTCTCCCACGCGCCCGAGGGTTGCCTGTGCGTCCTCGAGCCTTCCGGGCTGCCCTTGGGCTTGGCTGAACTGCCCATGGGCCGGGTGGACGCGGGCTGTGGGGCCGCGGCGGCGCTGTGCATCGAAGCGGCGGTGGCCTGGGTGGGGCAAGGCGCGTGCGCGGCCATCGTCACGGCGCCTCTTCACAAGGAGGCGCTGTCCGCCGCCGGCATCGGCTACCCCGGCCACACGGAGATGCTCCAGGCGCTGGCGGCGGGGCCGGGAGGCTTACCGCCAGTGCGGATGATGCTGGCTAACGATGAGCTTCGTGTGGTACTGGTCACCATCCATCTGGCGCTGCGCAAGGCGATTGAGGCCGTGACATTCGAGGCTGTGCTGGAAACCCTGCGCATCGCCTACCGGTCCAGCGCGCTTTGGGGGCAACCGGCCCCGCGTATCGCAGTGGCGGGCCTGAATCCGCACGCGGGCGAAGGTGGCTTGTTCGGTGACGAAGAGTTGCGGATCATCGGCCCTGCCATCCAGGCCGCACGCGCCGAAGGGGTCAACGCTTCAGGCCCGTATGCTCCGGACACCGTCTTCATGCGGGCACGGCATGCCCCCGGGCACCCGGGAGAATTTGATCTGGTGGTGGCCATGACGCATGACCATGGCCTCATCCCCGTCAAGTACCTGGGTGTGGAGCAGGGCGTGAACGTGACGCTGGGTCTGCCCTTTGTGCGCACCAGTCCGGACCATGGCACCGCCTTCGACATCGCCGGCACGGGCCGCGCAGACCCGGCCAGCCTGCGGGCTGCCTTGCGTGCGGCCTGGCAGCTGAGCGGTTCAGGGTTCTGATCGGGGAGCGTGTCGGGGCGAATCCCGGGTGCACTTGCGCAGCCCAGCCCTCCCGCTTGGGCAAGGCCGGCCCGTCAGGTCGGAGAAGACATCGGTCGGCTAGAATCCAGGGTTGACCCGTAGTTCGTTGCGAACATTGCGGCCAATTCAAATCTAGAGGGTTTCCATGAGTGACGCTGTTGCCGACCCGGGCCGCCGGACCTGGATCGCGATCACGTGCGGTGCCGGTGCCGTTGGTGGTGCTGCGGTGGCTGTGCCTTTCATCAGCACGTTCACGCCATCAGAGCGGGCCAAGGCGGCCGGCGCGCCTGTTCAGGTGGACATATCGGCCCTGAAGCCTGGTGAGAAGCTCACCGTCGAGTGGCGCGGCAAGCCGGTGTGGGTCATGCGGCGCACGCCCGAGCAGCTGGAGTCCCTGAAGAAGACGGAGGCGCAAGTGGCTGATCCGACTTCCGCCCGCACCCAGTACCCCACGCCGGACTACGCCAAGAACGCGCACCGCTCCATCAAGCCGGAGTTCTTCGTGGGCGTGGGCATCTGCTCGCATCTTGGTTGCTCGCCTTCGGACAAGTTCCAGACCGGCGCGCAGCCTTCGCTGCCCGACGACTGGGCGGGTGGCTTCCTGTGCCCGTGCCATGGCTCCACCTTTGACGTTGCCGGGCGCGTGTTCAAGAACAAGCCGGCTCCGGACAACCTGGAAGTTCCGCCGCACACGTACCTGTCCGACACCCTGCTGCTGATTGGCGAGGACAAGAAGGCCTGACGGCTCATCGTTCTCTGACAATCCGAATCTCCCGAGGCAATCATGGCTGAATTCAAGGAAGCACCAGCGGGCGCACCTGCAGCGCAGAAGCTGATGACGTGGGTCGACAACCGGTTTCCGGCGTCGAAGATGTACAAGGAGCACCTGTCCGAGTACTACGCCCCGAAGAACTTCAATTTCCTTTATTTCTTTGGCTCGCTGGCGATGTTGGTGCTGGTGATCCAGATCGTCACCGGCATCTTCCTGGTGATGCACTACAAGCCGGACGCGAATCTGGCTTTCGCCTCCGTCGAGTACATCATGCGCGACGTACCCTGGGGCTGGCTCGTGCGTTACATGCACTCCACCGGTGCCTCGGCGTTCTTCGTGGTCGTGTACATGCACATGTTCCGAGGCATGCTGTACGGCAGCTACCGCAAGCCACGCGAGCTGGTCTGGATCTTCGGTTGCGCCATTTTCCTGTGCCTGATGGCAGAGGCATTCATGGGCTACCTCCTGCCTTGGGGTCAGATGAGCTACTGGGGTGCCCAGGTGATCGTCAACCTGTTCGCCGCCGTGCCTTTCGTTGGTCCGGACCTGGCCCTGCTGATCCGCGGTGACTACGTGGTCAGTGATGCCACCCTCAACCGCTTCTTCAGCTTCCACGTGATTGCCGTTCCTCTTGTGCTGCTGGGCTTGGTGGCCGCGCACATCATTGCGCTGCATGAAGTGGGCTCGAACAACCCCGACGGCGTGGAGATCAAGGCCAAGAAGGACGAGAAGGGTCGACCGCTGGACGGCATTCCCTTCCATCCTTACTACACCGTGCACGACATCATGGGCGTGTCCGTGTTCCTCCTCATCTTCAGCGCCGTGGTGTTTCTCGCGCCAGAGATGGGCGGCTACTTCCTGGAGTACAACAACTTCATCCCGGCCGATCCGCTGAAGACGCCTGCTCACATCGCACCGGTGTGGTACTTCACGCCCTACTACTCCATGCTGCGAGCAGTCACAGACCCCATGGTCAACGTCTTTGTAGTGCTGGTGGGTGTGGGGGCCGCAGTCACGCTGCTGCTGGGCCGCCTGACCAACACCGCGAAAGTGGTCGTGATCGTGGCGTCTGTGGTGTTCATCGGTCTGCTGAAGGTCTTTGACGCCAAGTTCTGGGGTGTCGTCGTGATGGGTGGTGCCGTCATCATCATGTTCTTCCTGCCCTGGCTGGACAACAGCGCCGCAAAGTCCATCCGCTACCGGCCGGACTGGCACAAGTGGATGTACGCCATCTTCGCCATCAACATGCTGGTGCTGGGCTATCTGGGCATCAAGCCCCCGTCAGACGTGGGCACGCTGGTTTCGCAAGTGGGCACGATCTTCTACTTCGGCTTCTTTCTGCTGATGCCGTGGTGGAGTCGCATTGGCGAGTTCAAGTCTGTGCCTGACCGTGTCACTTTCCAGCCGCATTGATTGCCTCGGAGCCTTGCATCCATGATGAAGAAATTCCTCCTGACGCTCGTGGCGGCCCTGGCGGTCATGGCCGGTCCGGCGCGTGCCGCAGGCGACGGCATTGGCTGGGACAAGTTCCCCGCGGAGCGTGTCACCGACATGGCCGCCCTGCAGAACGGTGCCAAGCTGTTTGCCAACTACTGCCTCAACTGCCACGCCGCTGAGTACATGCGCTACAACCGGCTGCGCGACATTGGTCTGACGGAAGAGCAGATCAAGGCCAACCTGCTGTTCACCGATGCCAAGGTGGGCGAGACCATGAAGGTGGCCTTGAATCCCAAGGAAGCCAAGGAGTGGTTCGGCGGCGTACCGCCCGACCTCACCGTGATCGCCCGCTCGCGCTCGGCCGCTGGCCAGGGCACGGGTGCCGACTACATCTACACCTACTTGCGCACTTACTACCGCGACGACACCAAGGCCACCGGTTGGAACAACGCCGCCTTCCCGAATGTGGGCATGCCCCACGTGCTGTGGGAACTGCAGGGCCAGCAGCGCGCGGTCTATACCGACGTGGTGGACCCGAAGGATCCCAAGAAGGTGACGCATGTCTTCAAGGGTCTGGAGCCCATTACCCCGGGCACCCTGACGCCAGCCCAGTACAACGAGGCGGTGGCCGATCTGGTGGCCTACCTGAAGTGGATGTCCGAACCCAACCAGGCAGATCGTGTCCGTTTGGGTGTGTGGGTGCTGCTGTTCCTCTCGGTCTTCACCGTCATCGCGTGGCGCCTCAACGCCGCGTTCTGGAAAGACGTCAAGTGACAGGTCTGGCCCAGGTGCGCCTGGGCCTTTTCGCGCAGTGGCGGCTGCCCCGCTTCCACTGCGCTTGTTGTTTTGTGGGGCTGCGTTGACTGCCCTTGACCTGCGCCTGCAGTGCCACCGGCACAGCCTGCAAGATGCCCGCCTTGAAACCCAACTGACAGGGAACCCACTGCCATGATGGTCCTTTACTCCGGCACCACCTGCCCCTACTCGCACCGTTGCCGCTTCGTGCTGTTCGAAAAGGGCATGGATTTCGAGATCCGTGATGTCGACCTGTTCGCCAAGCCCGAGGACATCGCGCTGATGAACCCGTACAACGAGGTGCCTATCCTCGTGGAACGTGACCTCATCCTGTACGAGTCGCACATCATCAACGAGTACATCGACGAGCGTTTCCCGCACCCTCAGCTTATGCCGGGTGATCCGGTGGCCCGCGCACGGGTGCGTTTGTTCCTCTTCAACTTCGAGAAGGAACTGTTCGCGCAGGTCAACTTGCTCGAAGGCCGCGGCGTCAAGGCCACGGACCGGCAATTGGAGAAGGCGCGTGACCAGATCCGCGACCGTCTGACCCAGCTTGCGCCCATCTTCCTGAAGAACAAGTACATGCTGGGCGACGATTTCTCGATGCTCGATGTGGCCATCGCCCCCCTGTTGTGGCGTCTGGACTACTACGGCATCGAGCTGTCCAAGAACGCGGCACCGTTGTTGAAGTACGCCGAGCGCATCTTCTCGCGCCCGGCCTACATCGAAGCATTGACCCCGTCAGAAAAGGTCATGCGCAAGTAGGGCGCCGCCTGGCTCACAGCTCACGATGACCACTCCCATGTCACCCGAGGGGCAGGGCACACCCACCCGCCCATATCTGATCCGGGCCCTTCACGACTGGTGTACCGACAACGGCTTCACGCCTTACCTGGCGGTCTCGGTGGATGCTTCGGTGCAGGTGCCCATGGAGTACGTGAAGAACGGAGAAATCGTGCTGAACGTGGGCTTCGATGCAACGAGCGGCCTGCAGATGGGCAATGAGTTCATCGAGTTCAAGGCGCGTTTTGGTGGTGTGGCGCGCGACATCGTGGTCCCTGTGGACCATGTGGTCGCCATCTACGCCAGGGAGAACGGTCAGGGCATGGCCTTTCCAGCACCGCCTGGGCCTGCTGCCGGCACTGCCGAACCAGCGCCACCTGTGCAGACTTCGGCTTCGTCGGGCCAGCCGGACGAGCCTCCTCAGCCCCGCAAGCCCTCCCGCGCCAAGACGGTTGCGCCCGTGATCGCCCTGACCAAGACTGAACCGACCCGAGGCGGATCCACCGGTCCCGACCGTCGCTCCGACGGTGACGACCCTGGCAAGCCCCCCGCGGGCTCTCGCCCTGCACTGAAGCGGGTCAAGTGAGTGGCGGGCATAGAATTTCGCAAGTGATTCCCATAAGCCGACTTAGCTCAGCTGGTAGAGCATCCGCCTTGTAAGCGGGAGGTCATCCGTTCGATTCGGATAGTCGGCACCAACTCCCACGCCCACCACCACCCCTGCCCGATTGACGTCCCGCCTTGAGGTTGGGCGTGCGTCGTGGTTGAACTGCTCAAGTCGTCAGACTTGATGTCTTCAGGTCGCTCCCAACCGCTGCAAGTGGCAGCGGGCTCCTTCAAGCCGGATTCGAGGGCGGTGAAATCCGGATGCGCACCGTCTCCACGCCCAGCCCCAGGGACTGCACCGCTTCTGTGATCCTCGGCAAAAGCTGCCGGGCCTTTGATGCTGCTGTCCCTGACGAGGCGAGCAGGGTCCACTCCTTGTCTTCCACCGGCCCGGGTCGCAACGATGGTGCCAATTGGGCACCGAGAACCCCCTTGGCTGCCTGCATACACTGCTGCGCCATGCGCCAACGCAGGAGCAGGCCGCCAAGTGTGGGGTTGTCCTGCAGGGCTTCCGACAGGGCCACCGTGCCGGGCGGGTGCTTCAGTCGCATCTTCAAAAGTGTAGGGCCAGGAGTTGCACCATGCAGATCATGATCACCCATGACGTCACGGCGCGGGTTCGGGTGCTGCAGTTCAGCCGCCTCCAGTTGGCCTTCTTGGCCCTGGGTGTGCTGGTCTTGCTGCTGCTGTCCTCGGGTGCGGTGTACCACTGGCTCTTCCTCAAAGCCGCGCGCGAGGGCTGGCCGGTGGTGAGTTCGGTGGTCAAGTGGGTGGTCCGGGACGAAATCGCCCAGCGCGACCGCTTCATGCGCGAGAACCTGGACGCCATCGCGCAGAAGGTGGGTGAGGTTCAGGCCAAGCTCGTGAGGTTGGAGGCCGTGAGCGCGCGAGTGTCGGGCCTGGCTGGCCTCAAGCCGGAAGATCTGGCTCCTTTGCAGCCTGCCGGGGCCGGTGAGCCGGCGACTTCTGGTACCCGGGGTGTACCTGCGGGCGCTCGAGGTGCGCCCGCGCAGCCCGGGGCCCTGCCACGGCCCTCCGGTCCGACAGGGACGGCTCCCGGGCAGGGCGGCCCCTACCTGCCGCTGCAGAGCCCGAGCCTGGAGGAACTCCACCGCGCGGTCGGTGTGCTGGATGAGCAATCGGGGCGCCACGCCGACGTGTTCACCTTGATCGAGTCGCGCTTCTTCGAGGAGCGTTTGCGCCGACTCATGGTCCCCAGCATGGCGCCAGTGGCTGTGGCGGCGACGTCAGGGTTCGGCTTTCGCGCCGATCCCTTCACCGGACGTACCGCGCTGCACACCGGTCTGGACTTCCCGGCCGAACCGGGCACGCCCATCAGGGCCGCTGCGGGCGGCGTGGTGCTGGAGGTGTCCATGCATCCTGAGTACGGCCAAACGGTGGAACTCGATCACGGCAACAGCCTATCGACCCTGTATGCGCACTTGCGTCGCTCCTTGGTAAAGCCGGGTGACATCGTCAGGCGCGGGCAGGTGATTGCCGAGGTGGGCAACTCCGG
>CAISJH010000381.1 GCA_903885585.1 uncultured beta proteobacterium | reverse complement strand
CTGGAACCGGCGCGTGGCGCTGGAAGACTTTGCCCACCACTTCGCCGACTGGACCTACGGCTGGCTGGACGTGCCGGCGATGCTGCGCGGCGCGCAGGAGATCTTCGAGTACCCCATGATCGACCGCGACCCGGTGCCCACGTGGCTGGACAGCCGCGTGGCGCTGATGGGAGACGCCGCACACGTGATGTACCCCGTGGGCTCCAACGGCGCCAGCCAGGCCATCGTGGACGCCCGCGTGCTGGGCGCGCAGATGCTGACGCATGGTGTCACCGCGCAGGCGCTGACGGCCTATGACCAGCGCCTGTGCGCCGACATCTCCGCCCTGGTGCTGCGCAATCGCGGGGCCGGCCCCTTCGGGCTGCTGGGGCTGGTGGACGAGCGCTGCGGCGGCGTGTTCGAGCACATCGACGACGTGATCCCGGCGGCAGAGCGCGAGACCTTCATGGCCCGCTACAAGGCCGCCGCGGGCTTTGCCATCGAGACCCTGAACGCCGCACCGCCCACCATCCCGCCAGGGGCACGGGTGAGTGCGCGCGCGTAAGACCCTCTGGCTCACCTGGTGAGCCCGGCGCATGCCAACATGCGGCCCATGTCTCCGGTGTCGCCCATGTCGTCAGAAGAGCCCTTGTCCACCGGCCTGACCCCCGGCTTCATGGTGGTGCATGGCAACCACCCCGAGACGCTGCGAGACCTGGTGCGTGACTGGATGCGCCGCCACCCGCTGGCGCCCCTGGAGGATGAGTGCATCTTGGTGCAGAGCAACGGCGTGGCGCAATGGTTGCGCCTGGCGCTGGCGCAAGACCCGGCCCAGGGCGGGCATGGCATCGCCGCGGCGCTGCAGGTGCAGTTGCCCATGCGCTTCGTCTGGCAGGCCTACCGGGCCGTGCTGGGCGCCGATGCCGTGCCGCGCAGCTCGGCGCTGGACGCCGAGCCGCTGACCTGGCGCCTGATGCGCCTGCTGCCCGGGCTGCTGCAAGACTCGGCCTTCGTCCCGTTGCAGCGCTTTCTGGCGCAGGACGATGACCTGCGCAAGCGCCACCAGCTGGCCGAGCGCCTGGCCGACCTGCTGGACCAGTACCAGGTCTACCGCGCCGACTGGCTGGCCGACTGGGCGGACGGCCGCGACACCTGCACCGAGGGCCGTCAGGGCGTGCAGCCAGTGCCCGCCGAGCAGGCCTGGCAGCCTCGGCTCTGGCGGGCGTTGCGGGACGATGTGGGCGCCGTGGCGGCCGCCGGCAGCCGGGCCGAGGTGCACCGGCGCTTCATGGCGGCGGCGCAAGCTTGGCAGGGCCCGCGGCCCGCGCGGCTGCCACGCCGGGTGATCGTCTTTGGCTTGTCGGCCCTGCCGCAGCAAACGCTAGAGGCCCTGGCCGCGCTGGGGCGCTGGTGCCAGGTGCTGATGTGCGTGCACAACCCCTGCCGCCACGACTGGTCGCACACCGTGCCCGACCGCGATCTGCTGCGCGCCGCCCACCACCGCCAGCGCCGGCGTGCGGGTTCAGAAGGCACGGTGCCCGAAGACCAGTTGCACCAGCACGCCCACCCCCTGCTGGCCGCCTGGGGGCGCCAGGGGCGCGACTTCATCCGTCTGCTGGACGCCCATGACGACTTGCAGTCGTACGCGCAGCGCTTTGCCGCCATCGGCCAGCGCGTGGACTGCTTCGACGAGAACACCGACCCGGCCCACCCCAAGTTGCTGCACCAGTTGCAGGACGACATCCTGGACCTGCGGCCCCTGGCCGAGGCCCGGGAGCAGCAGCG
>CAISJH010000380.1 GCA_903885585.1 uncultured beta proteobacterium | reverse complement strand
GGTGCCGCAATATGTGGCGCTGTACCCGGCCGACCTGCGTGAGCGCGTGCTCTCAGTGCGCCCGGGCATTACCGACCCGGTATCGCTGAAGCTGGCCGACGAGGCCAGCGTACTGGCCGCCTCCAGCGACCCCGAGCGCACTTACCGCGAAGAGCTGCTACCTGCCAAGCTGCGCGAGGCCGTGGCCTATGCCGAGCAGGCCAGCCTGTGGAGCGACCTGCGCATCATCGCGGCCACGGTGCATGCGCTGTGGTTGAAGCGGCCGGCAGACGAGGCGCGGCACTCCAGGTGAAGCAGCACTGCGCGGGCAGGCCGGCCTGAAAGCCAGCTTTGCAGCGTTATGGAGAGCTCTGCATAACGCTGCTTATGCGCAGGAAGGAACTATGCGCAGGCACCGGCGGACGGAACACGACAAGCTTTGGGTGGCGGGGCGATCAGCGCCAAGGTTGATCCTTGAGCTGGTCATAGTTTCGGCGCGCAAGTCCACTGGTGGCTCCACTTCAGGAGGCCGCCATGGGCATCGTCCGTCACTCTCGTTGCGCCGCCATCGACTGGCTGACCATTGGGCCAATTGCGCCGCACGCCGATGCGATCAAGCAGCACTTCGTCGACGGCAGGTACGCGCCAACCACGACTGCAAGCTATCTGATCGACATTGCTCACTTCGCGCGATGGGCTCGGAGCAGGCGTCTGGACCTTCGCAGGATCGACGAGGCGTCGGTCACCGAGTTCCTCGATCAGCATCTTCCGCATTGCCGATGTGAAGGCTCGGTTCGCCGCGACCGCGGCGACCACCGGGCCGCGCTGGGCCACCTGCTATTTGTGCTGCGCGCGAAGGGAGCTATCGCATCGCCGGCCAAGAGCATGACGCCTGTGGATGAGGAGTTGCGGCGCTTCGACGCGCATATGGGTCGCGTTCGTGGCCTGGCGCCGAATACCCGTACTGGAGTGTTGCGCGTCGTCGGACGCCTGCTGCGCCAGCGCTTCGGCAGCGGCTGCGTCGACATCGCGCTGATCAAGCCGACACATGTGCGCAGCTTCTACGCACAGCAGGCAGCGCTCCACAGCAAGCCGGGCGGCGTCGGCTCGGTGGTGGCGGCGCTGCACGGCTATCTCCGCTACCGCGCCTCGCTGGGAGATCAGGTTCAAGGCTTGATCGGAGCGGCTTCAGCTCCCGCCAACTGGCGGTTTTCGACGCTGCCCAAGGCACTCACGGACCGAGAAGTCGAGCAGTTGGTGGCCTCCCTCGCCCAGCCCGGCCATTCGATGCGGCGCGCCGACGCGATCGTGCGCTGCGCCTTGGATCTTGGTCTGCGCAGCGGAGAGGTCGCACGGATCAAGCTTGACGACATCGACTGGCGAGCTGGCACGATCACCTTGCGCCACACCAAGGGCCTGCGTGAAGACGTGCTGCCGCTGCCCGCAACCACCGGCGAGGCCATCGCCGCGTACTTGAAGAACGAACGCCCGCAGACATCCAATCGGGCGGTCTTCGTACGGCACATTGCGCCTCGCGACAAGCCGGTGGGACCTGACCTGGTTCGCAAGACGATTCGCCAGGCCTATGTGCGGGCCGGGCTGCCCTACACCCGATCGCATCTGCTGAGACACACGATGGCCAGCCGTTTGCTTGCAGGAGGATCCTCGCTCAAGGAGGTTGCCGACGTACTACGTCATCGGGCCCTGAGCACCACGCAGGTTTACGCCAAGCTCGACAGTCGCAAGCTCGTTGAGGTGGCCCTGCCCTGGCCGGGGAGCGCATCATGAAGGCGAATACCTCTTTGCATGCACGTGCCGAACAGTATCTCGCCGAGCGGCGCCGCTTGGGCTTCAACGATGGGACCGTGGCTTACTCCTTGCGCGGCTTCGTACGCCATATCGAAGTCGTCCGCCACCGCGGAGCCCTGACTGTAGAAGTCATGACCGACTGGGCGCGGCGTGATAGCCACGGCAGCAACGATCCGCACACGTGGGCACGGCGCCTGAAGCATCTGCGCTCATTCGCACGTTGGCTGCGGCAGTTCGAGCCGCTCACCGAGATTCCGGACCACACGATCTTCGGTCGCATCGACGAGCGCCAAGCCCCGCACATCTACAGCGAGCCCGAGATCGTCGATCTGCTGGCAGCCGCGCGGCGGCTCGGCCCGGCAACGGCGCCGCGCGGGATCGTATTCGAGACGTTGTTCGGTCTTGTCGCCAGCTGTGGACTGCGCATTGGCGAGGCGCTCTCGTTGCGCAATGCCGATGTGGACCTCAGGCAGGGGATGCTTCTGATCCGCAAGGCCAAGTTCGGCAAGTCACGCCAAGTGCCGATGCACGTTAGCACCATCGAAGCGCTGCGGCGCTACCGACGGACGCTTGACAGGGCGGGAGAACCCGCCGAGCCCGAAGCCGCGTTCTTCATTGGCACACGAGGGCGACGGCATGGGCTGCCGCTGGGCAAACGCCAAGTCCATCGTGTCTTCGTCGAGTTGCGCGAGCAACTGGGCTGGCGCAACCGCGGCGACCATCATGCGCCACGCATTCATGATCTGAGGCACACCTTCGTTGTGCGCCGCATCACCCAGTGGCAGAAGCAGGCCGTGGACGTCGACCAGGCGATGCTGGCGTTGTCCACCTATGTCGGGCACGCGGAAGTAGGCAACACCTACTGGTACCTTTCGGCAGCGCCCCAGTTGCTGGCAGTTGCCGGGGATCGATTCGCGGCGTTCGCTGCGCACACGGAGGTGCCCGATGCGTAACGCCATCGCGCCGAAGCCTCCGTCCTTTGCTTCGATGGTTCAGCAGTTCTTCACCGAATACCTCGTCTCGCAGCGTGCGCTCAGCCCTCTGACGGTAGCCTGCTACCGCGATGCGTTGATGCTCTTCCTGGATTTTGCGAGCCACCGCCTGGGTAGGGCCCCGACGGGCATGCGGCTGACTGACCTGCGGCCTGATCTGATCCTGGCGTTTCTCGACCATCTCGAGCAAGACCGACACAACACGATCCGCAGTCGCAATCTGCGCCTCACCGCGCTGCGTGCGTTCCTGAAGTTTGCCGGTCGGCGCGACGTGACGTCGCTTCACGTCGTAGAGCAGGCAATGGCCGTGCCGATGAAGCGTTTCGAACAGCCGATGTTGGGCTATCTGACGCGGCAGGAGATGGAGGCAGTCCTCGGGCAACCGGGAGCCCTTTGGTCGTCGCAGCGCGACCATCTCCTGCTGGCGATGCTCTACAACACCGGCGCACGCGTTTCCGAGATCATCGGCGTGCGCGTGGTCGACGTCATCCTCGACGGCGCAGCCTGCGTGCATCTGCACGGCAAGGGTCGCAAGCTGCGATCGATACCGCTGTGGGACACGACCGTCGTGGAAGTCCGTGCCTGGCTGCGGCTGAATCCAACACTGCGCGGTGAGGCTGCATTGCTACCCAACCGCCATGGACAAGCCATGTCCCGATCCAACGTCGCGCAACGTCTTCACTTGGCCGTGGCGAGAGCCGCCGCGAAGGAGCCTAGCCTCCTCAAGAAGGCAGTCTCGCCGCACACGTTGCGGCACACAACCGCCATGCACCTTCTGCAGTCCGGCGTACCCTTCAACGTCATCGCCCTGTAGCTCGGGCACGAGAGCATGAACACGACCCATCGATACGTCGAGGCAAATCTGGCCATGAAGGAGAAGGCCCTGGCCAGGCTCGATCCACCCGATACCAACATGAGGAAATTTCGAGCACCGGACGCGCTCATGCGGTTCCTGCAGTCGCTGTAACTATGCGCAGGAGGCGCCGGCATAAATCGGCCGTTACCCTCAAGGCCGCCGCCGTCGCCCTCCAGCACATGCGCATAGTTGCGATCTGCGCATAGGCAGCGAAAGGAGCCGGCCGACGCCGCTGGACCTACGTCGGGTCAGCGCCATCAAGCCGACACCCCTGAGCATGATCTGTCAAACGCCCGGCCGCTCTCGCGAGCGATGGCAACCTCTTCGGCCGTCGGTACCAGTTGCAGCAACGGCACCCATGGATCTGGCCGTCAGCACCCGGATCTGCGTCGGCGGCAGGCCCTTGTCAATCTGCTCTTAGTGGGGCCGCGCTGAAGGCGACCTGAAGCCCGATGTGCTTACCCCCTCGCCGCCGAGCGTGTTCAGCCCCGCAGCACCTGCAAGGCCAGCTCGCGCGCGGCCGCGTGGTAGCGGGCATAACCGGTGCAGCGGCACACATGGGCGCCCAGGGCCGCCTCGATGGCGGCGTCCAACTGCGCCACAGGCACCGGCTGTGCCTTCAGGCGTGCCAGCAGTGCCACCGTGGCCATCACGAAGCCGGGCGTGCAGTAGCCGCACTGGAAGGCGAAGTGCGCCAGAAATGCCTGCTGCACCGGTGCCAGGCCGTTGGGGCCGGCTATGCCTTCCACGGTGTCGATCAGCTGACCGTCCAGCGCACTGACTGGCGTCACACAGGCCAGCAGCGTGTCGGGCAGGGCCGTGGGCGCGCTGCGCGTCAGCACCGTGCAGGCCTGGCACACGCCGAGGCCACAGCAGAATTTGGTGCCGGTCAGGCCAAGCTCTTCATGCAGAAAGTCGATGAGCTTCAGATCGGCAGCCACCTCGCGGCGCAGCGACTTGCCATTGATCCACAGACTGATGACGCGGGAAGGTGGGGGCGTGGGAGTCATGTGCGGGAGCCTAAGGCCGTTTTGACCTGCTCGGCCGTGATCGGCAGGCTGCGAAAGCGGTGGCCGGTGGCATCGGCCACAGCATTGGCCACCGCGGGCGCGATGGGGCAGAGCGCGGCCTCGGCGATGCCGCGGCTGCTCTGTTCGGTGGTGGACAACAGATGCAGCCGCAGGTGCTTCAAGGGCACGTCTGCCGACCGTGCCACGCGGTAGCGGTGCAGGTTCCAGTCGCCCTCGCCAGCACCGCCAGCCAGCAGTGGCAATTGCTCCAACAAGGCGTAGCCGATGCCCATGGCCACCGCGCCTTGCACCTGGCCCTCCAGCAGATCGGGCTGCAACACCCGCCCAGCCTCCAGGAAGGACTCGACCGCCACCACCTGCACCGTACCGGTTGCTGAATCGACACGCACCGCCACCAACGCACCGGAGGGCGCGTACAGGCTGCGTCCATAACGCGCGGACTCGGGCAGCGGCGGCTGGGTGTGGGCTCGGTCGTGCCGGCGCCAGCGCGCCGCGCCCGCCAGCCGGGTGGCCAGGCCATCCAGCGGCAGCGTGTCCTGCCAGCCGTCCACCTGGAACTGGGCCTGCACCCAGCGGCCCTGAAACACCGCATGCACCATCACCGCGACGGGCAACTGCAGGGCATGGACGCGCTGCGCCAGTTCGGCCAGGCTGAGTGGGCGCAGCGCAGCTTGCCCGGGCAGGTGCAGCACGCCATCCTGCCAGTGCACCGCCTGGCGCAAGGCGTCCACCGGCTGCTGCCACAGGCTGGCCGCGGCCGGCAGCAAGGCGGTGTGCAGCAGAACACGGGTGGCCTGCTCCACCACATGCACCTGGTGGTGGGCGGTGATGCAGGCGCTGGACGACAGCGAAAACGCGGCCGTCCAACGCGGGTTGTCCCACTGCGGCGGCTTGCCCGGCAGGGCCAGGTCGAAGCCCAGCGGTGCCTCGAAGCGCACGGCCTCGCCCATTGCCACGACGGCCGCGTTGGTGCCTGCGTAGCGGGCGGTGCTAAGGGCCAGCGTGGTCGCCGAGCCATTGCCCATGTCTACACTGTTGCTGCGTATTGTCAGCGCGCCGTCGGGGCCGATGGCCATCTCGGCCATCACCCCGTCCGAGCCCGTGCCATACGCCTGGTTGGCCAGCGCAAAACCGAGGCCGTAGCGCTGGCCGGTGGCGGCGGCCTCGGCCCGGGCCGCCTGCCGTCCCTGCCACAAGGCGCTGGCACGGGCCAGGCGGCAGATCTCGACCAGGCTTAAGGTCTGCGTCAGCGGCGCACCGGTGATGCTGCGGTCGCCCTGCCGAAGCGCGTTTTGCGCGCGCAGTTCGATCGGATCGCGCCCCAGGACCTGGGCGGCTTCATCCATCAGCGACTCGATCGCAAAGTGGGCCTGGGTGCCGCCAAAGCCGCGCATCGAGCCGGCCAGCACGCCGGCGGTGGGTATCGTCACCGCGTTTATCGCAGCGCAGTCGATGCGGTAGGCACCCGTGCCGCTATAGGCCGCCAGTCGGGCCACGTGCTGGCTGTAGTTGTCCAGACCACCGGTGTGCAGTGTGAGCTGGCTCTCGAAGGCCAGCAGCTGGCCGCTGCTGTCCAGTGCGATGCGCTGCGTGGCCGCCGAATCCAGCTGCTTCAGGCCGGCCTGGAACTGCTCGAAGCGGTCGTATGCCAAGCGCACCGCGCGCTGGCCCAGGGGCGCCGCATAGGCCGCGGCCAGCGCCAGCAGGAGCGGAAACGCCGATACGTCGCGCCCGCCAAAGCCGCCACCCGGGTAGCAGGCGTTCAGCTCGATCTGCCGCACCGGCAAGGTGCAGCCCGGTGCCTGGAACAACTGCGCAATGCCAGCCAGATCAACGTTGGTGGACTGGGTGCCCATCACCAGGTGCAGGGTCTGCCGTGGGCCATCCAGCCAGGCCAGGCCGGCCTCGGGCTCCATGAACATCGCGTCCACCACCTGGGTCTCATAGCGACCCTCGACCACGCGGACGTCCGGCCGTTCAAACACCTGGCCGATCAGGCCCCTGACCCGCAGCGCATGCGCGTCCACCGCCGACGGCTGGCTAGCCGACGGATCCGACGGACCTTGCCCAACCTGCGAGAAGCGCTCTGCGCCATTTTCTGCATAGCGCGTCAAATGGGTGGCGTGCGATGCGGCCCACGATGCCGCGGGGGCAGTGACCGCATCGCCGTAACGGACGACGTCGGCATTGAATTGCAGCACGGCCTTGGCCTGCCTGAAGACACGGTGGTTGTCGAACAGCAAGATGGCCACCGGCTGGCCGAGATAGACCGGTCGTTGCCCCGGTATGACCAGCAAGCCACTGGGCCAAGGTTCAGGGGACTTGAAGCCGTAGGGTGCGGTGATGCCATCAGCCTGCAGCCGATCGCCGGTGACCACGGTCAGGGGCTGCAGGTCGGCGGGCAGCATGGCCAGGTTGATGCCCAGCAAAGTGCGTCCCGCCTGGCTGGCGCGCAACACCAGCGCCACGCATTCAGTGCCAGGCCAGCCGGGCATGTCGGCCGCGCGGAAGTCGCGTGCGTAGATTTTCTGGCCAGTGACCTTGGCCACGCCCTCGATGCGGTGACGGGCCCGGCCCGGCCCGTCGCTCCAGCCTGGGCCGACCGGGGGCGCTTGAGCTGCCGTCAGCCGGTTCTGCACCAGCAGCACACAGGCCGCGCCGACCATGCGAATGAAGCTGCGCCGGGAGAGTTCAAACAAGGGCGCCGGGGAGTTCTCGCCAAGGGCGGACATGGGACGTTCCAACGTGGCGATTTAAATCAACGCACGCGCCATGAGTTTACCCACGAAGGCGGCGGCTCTGCCCCGGACATCGTGATGAATACGCACTGCGCGACAGGGATGTGCGGGCAGGGCCCGGTCAAGCTCTTTATGATCGGATGATGTCACACGCGACTTTACCGTCGGCGTCTCAGCGCTCGACGCTGCGCTGGTGCACGATGGCACTGGGGTTGGCCTTGGCCCTCGGTGGCAGCCCTGGCCACGCAGCGCCAGCTGTCGTGCCGGCGATCCCTTCCTGCACCCTAATCGACACCGACTTCGACCTTGACGATCTGATGGCCATCCCCTTGGTGGTGGGCAGCCGCCTGGTGGCGGCCATCTTGGTGACCGAAGGTGTGGTGAAGGCCGATGTGGGCGCTGCGGCGCTGGTGCGGTTAATTGCCGACACACCGCAGCGCGCGCTGCCGGTGATGGTCGGTGTCAGCACCGAATTGCCCGATGCGCAGATCGAGCGGCAGTGGGGCTATTTTCTGCCCGACTCGCGCCGCATGATGCATCGCGGCCTGGGGCTGGGCTTGCCGCAAACCGTGCCGCAGCGGCCGGCTGCCGCTTTCAATCTGCAGCAACTGCAGCAGGTCCTGTCGGGCTGCCAGCAGGTGGATGTGCTGCTGCTCGGGCCTTACTCCAGCTTTGTGCAGTACAGCCCGCTGATCCGCTCGCGCATCGGTCAGGTGGTGATCATGGGCAAGCCTCTGCTAGGCGATGGCGCCGCTGCACCAGCCAAGCTGCCGTTCAATTGCAGCTACGACCTGGCAGCCTGCGAGCTGGCGACCAAGACGCAATTGCCTGGCCTGCGCCATGCCTTTGTGGATGTGCCGCGCACGGCAATGGACGGCAACGCGCGCGGCCTTGACGCGCAGGTGTACGGTCCCACGCTGGCCATGGTGCAGGGGCTGGCCAGCACCGGGCTGGCCGGCCGGCTGCGCCAGGCGCTGCTGGGTACGGTGCCCAGTGGCTCGCTGGGCGAGGACGTGCCCGGCCCCGACTATTGGGCCATCGACTGCTGCCTGCGCCGCAGCGGCAAGTCGTTGTTATGGGACCCGATGGCCGCGCTGTACCTGGTGCGGCCTGAACTGTTCTCGCAGGTGGGCGGGCCTGAGCCCCACTTCGAGACCCAGCTGTCACCCGGCCAGATCCGCCAAGTGTGGACCGAGACCAGCAACCGCGCGGCGAGCGACCGTCCGTGAGCGCGGGCATCCACCCGCCCGATCCGCCGTTGCCACTCGGCGCGAAGGCCGCACGCCTGGGCTCGACGCGCCCGGACCGGCCCTCGCGGGCGCCGAGTTCGTCTTGGCTCATCTTGGGTGGCCTGGTCGCTGGCCTGCTGGTCGGACTGTTCTTTGGCGAATCGGCGGCGCGCT
>CAISJH010000379.1 GCA_903885585.1 uncultured beta proteobacterium | reverse complement strand
GCCAGCGCCCAGGGCTACGCGAGCTTGGTGGTGGCTGCCGTGCTGCTCGGCCTGGGCAACGCGCCGTTCCACCCGGCGGACTTTTCCATCCTGAATCAGCGCGTGTCCGTGGCGCGGCTGGGGCACGCCTTCTCGGCGCACGGTATCAGCGGCAACCTGGGCTGGGCGGCGGCACCCGTGTTCATGATTGGCCTGACCTCGCTGGGCGGCTCCTGGCGCGTGGCCTACGTGGGTGCGGCCTTGCTCGCCGGCGCCGTGTGGCTGCTGGTGTTGCTGCAACGGGGGGCCTTGGAAGACCGCACCACGTTGGCGGCGGCCAGGTTGACGCAGAACAGCTCTGCGGACAGAGTCTCAGGGAAGACGGCGGCCGCCTTCGCAGCCAGTCCCTCCGAGAGCACCGCTATCCCGCCACAGGCGCATCCGCTGGCCTTCCTCAAGCTGCCGGTGTTGTGGATGTGCTTTGCCTTCTTCTTCTTTCTCACGGCAGGGCAGGCCGCAATCCAGAGCTTTGTCGGGCCGGCGCTGCAGGCGGTGTACGGCCTCCCCCTGTCGGCCTCGGCCATGGTGGTCACGGGCTTCACGCTCGTGGGTGCCGTGGGCATGGTGGCTGGCGGTTTTCTGTCGGCCCGCGTTCAGCGCCTGGAGCTGATCATTGGCATGGCCATGTCCTTCTCGGCATTGCTCATGGCCGTGGTGGCCCTGGGCGTGGTGCCGGGTCCCGTCGCCCTGGTGCTGTGCGTGTTGGCGGGCCTGGGCTCTGGCCTCGCCGGTCCCTCGCGGGACATGCTCATCCGCCGGGCCGCGCCGCCCGGCGCCACGGGGCGCGTCTACGGCGCGGTCTATTCCGGGCTTGATGCGGGCTTTGCCGTGGCCGCGCCGGTGCTGGGCTGGCTGCTCGACCGCGGCCAACCTGCGGGCATTTTCTGGGGCGCTGCCCTGGCTTGGCTGGTGGGGGTGTCTATGGCTGCAGGGGTGGGCCACCGCTTGGCCAAGGCCCCGCCCGCCGTCGCCCCACGCGCGGCCTGATACCGAACCTTGAGACTTCTGGAGTGATTTGATGACTGACGCACATGACACCGCGCCCCCCTCCGCAGTTGCCAACGCCGCCCCCGCACCCCGGGCGCGCATGGCTGGCCACGCCTTGGTGGAGGCCTTGCTGGCGCAGGGCGTGGACACGTGTTTTGGCGTGCCGGGCGAAAGCTACCTGGCCGTGCTGGACGGCTTTCACGAACACCGTGACCAAATCCGCTTCATCGCCTGCCGGCAAGAGGGCGGTGCCGCCTTCATGGCCGAGGCCCAGGGCAAGCTCAGCGGCCGGCCCGGCATCTGTTTCGTCACCCGCGGGCCAGGCGCCACCAATGCCAGCATCGGGGTGCACACCGCGCTGCAGGACTCCACGCCCATGATCCTGTTCGTTGGCCAGGTGGCCAGCGACCAGCGCGACCGCGAGGCCTTCCAGGAAATGGACTACCGCCAGATGTTCGGCCCGGGCACGCTGGGGCTGGCCAAGTGGGTGGCTGAAGTGCAGGACGCGAACCGCCTGCCGGAGTACGTGGCTCGCGCTTTTCACACCGCGATGCAGGGCCGGCCCGGCCCCGTCGTGTTGTCCTTGCCTGAGGACATGCTGACCACGTTGACCGACGCGCCCGTCCTGCCCCGTGCCGAACCCGCTCACGCCTGGCCCGCTCCCGGCGGCCTGCGCGACTTGCGGGCCATGCTGATGGCCGCACAGCGCCCCTTCGTCATCGCCGGTGGTGGCGGCTGGACGCCGGAGTCGGTCCAGGCGCTGCAGCGTTTTGCCGAGAACTGGCAACTGCCCGTGGGCTGCGGCTTCCGGTTCCAGGATACTTTTGACAACAGCCACCCGCTGTATGCCGGCGATGTCGGGATTGGCATCAACCCGGCGCTGGCCCGGCGCATCCGCGAGGCCGATCTGGTACTGGCCGTCGGTGTACGACTGGGTGAAATGACCACCGGTGGCTACAGCCTGCTGCAAGCCCCCCGGCCCGCGCAGCGCCTGGTGCACATTCACGCCGGCCCGGAGGAACTGGGCCGCGTGTATGCCGCCGACCTGATGCTGCAATCGTCCATGGCCGCAGCGGGCAAGGCCCTGGAGACCTTGGCTGCGCCCCCCTCAGTGCCCTGGGCCAGCCTCGCAGCACAGGCGCACGCTGACTATCTGGCCAACCAGGAGGGCGCCGCGGTCGAGCCCATGGACATGGCTGCTGTCATGAAGACGGTGCAGCGTCTGGCGCCAGCCGACACCGTCTACACGAACGGTGCGGGCAACTTCAGCGGGTGGTTGCACCGCTTTGTGGCCTATCCCGGGATGCAGCACCATGGCCGGTCCCAGCTGGCCTGCACCTCGGGTGCCATGGGCTACGGCCTGCCCGCAGCCGTGGCCGCGTCTTTGCTGCATCCCGAGCGGATGGTGGTGAACGTGGCCGGCGACGGCGACCTGCTGATGACGGGTCAGGAAATGGCCACGGCCACAGGCTACGGTGCCGGGCGACTGGTCAGCATCGTGGTGGACAACGGCACCTACGGCACCATCCGCATGCACCAGGAGCGTGAGTACCCGGGCCGCGTCAGCGGCAGCGATCTCTTCAACCCCGACTTCGCGGCGTTGGCCCGTGCCTACGGCTGGCAGGCTGAGCGGGTGGACACCACGGAAGCGTTTGAGCCGGCCTTCGCGCGCGCCTTGGCGTCCGGCAAACCCACGCTCATCCATGTCAAGCTGGAAGCCGACGTCATCACCAGCCGCACCACCCTGACGGCCATCCGCCAGGCTGCCTTGGCGCAGGGCCGCTGAAGCCGCGGCGCCCTGGCGCTCCAGGCACTGGCTACAATCCGCTCTTCAAGTCGGGGTGTAGCGCAGCCTGGTAGCGCAACTGCTTTGGGAGCAGTGGGTCGGATGTTCGAATCATCTCACCCCGACCATCTCCAGCCTGGCACATCTGCCACGCTCTGCCCGTAGCTCAACTGGATAGAGCAGCTGCCTTCTAAGCAGCAGGTCGGGGGTTCGAGTCCCTCCGGGCAGGCCAGTCCTCTCCCGTTGCAGGAAGATCGAACCGATGAACGCATGGATTTCCCGGGTGATGAGACCAGCGGTTCAGCTGCGCCCAGGCGCCGGCTCTTGGGTTCTGGGGCTTGTCGTTTCTTTGGGGGCCGTCTTGCCTGCCCAGGGTGCGACGCCCGCTGTGGCGAAGGCCGCTTCCGCAGGAACCTCCGCGAACACACCTTCTGCGCCCCGCGTGGGCGACTGGAAGCCGCTGCATGCGGTGGAAGGTATCTCAGAGTACCGGCTGCCTAACGGACTGCAGCTGCTGCTGGTGCCTGACGACTCCAAGCCCACCACCACGGTCAACCTGACGGTGAAGGTGGGCAGCCGGCACGAGAACTATGGCGAGACCGGCATGGCCCACTTGCTGGAGCACCTGCTCTTCAAGGGCTCCACCCGCCACCCCAACGCCTGGGCCGAGTTCACCCGCCGCGGGCTGCGCGCCAACGGCACCACCTGGCTGGATCGCACCAACTACTTTGCCAGCTTCGCCGCCAACGAGGACAACCTGGCGTGGATGATCGACTGGCTGGCCGACGCCTTGGTCAACAGCTTCATCGCGCGCAAGGATCTGGACACCGAGATGACGGTGGTGCGCAACGAGATGGAGATGGGGGAGAACAACCCCGGTCGCATCTTGTTTGAGAAGACCCTCTCGGCCATGTACCAGTGGCACAACTACGGCAAGTCCACCATCGGAGCGCGTACGGATGTTGAAGGCGTGGACATCGAGCGACTGCAGGCGTTTTACCGCTCCTGGTACCGGCCGGACAACACCACCCTGGTCGTGAGTGGCCGGTTCGATGCCCAGAAAGTGAAGGCCCAGGTGCTCCAGCACTTCGGCCCGATTGCCAGACCTGCCACCGCCTTGCCGCGGCTGTACACGCTGGATGCTGTGCAGGATGGTGAGCGAGAGATCACGATCCGCCGCGTGGGCGGTGCAGCGTCTATGGTGGTGACGTATCACGGCGTGCCGGGTGCCCATCCGGACCATGCCGCCTTCGAGTTGCTGGCCCCTGCGCTGGGTGATGCGCCGGCCGGCAGGCTGCACCAGCGGTTGACCGAGAAGGGCCTGGCGGCTTCCACCTGGGGCTGGACGCCGGCGCTGCACGACCCGGGATTCCTGGCTTTCGGCGTGGAGCTGGCGCCGGGGCAGGACCCGGCGCCCACCCGCGCTGCGCTGCTGGCTACCGTCGAGTCGCTGGCCAATGAGCCCTTGACGCAAGCCGAGCTGGATCGCGCCAAGCTTCGGTGGCTGAAAGCCTGGGAGCAGGCCTTCAACGACCCGGAGCAGGTGGGCGTGGCCTTGTCGGAGTCCATCTCCATGGGCGACTGGCGGCTGATCTTCCTGTTGCGGGACCGCGTGCGAAGCCTCGCTCTGGCCGATTGGCAGCGCGTTGCCACCGAGCGGCTGCTGCCCGCCAACCGCACCCTGGGTACCTTCATCCCGACCGACAAGGCGCTACGTGCGCCAACACCGGCTGCCGTGGATGTGGCCCAGCAGATGCAGGCGTTCAAGCCCCAGGCAGGCGTTGCGCAGGCCGAGTCCTTTGACGTGTCTCCTGCCAACATCGACCAACGTACCCAGCGCGGTCGCGCAGGAGGGCTTCAGTTTGCGCTGTTGCCCAAGTCGACCCGTGGGCAGGTGGTCAGTGCGACGTTGCGATTGCGCGTCGGTGATGTGAAGAGCCTGCAAGGGGAAGCCCAGGTTGGGGCCCTCTGGGCCGCGCTGATCGACAAGGGTGGGGCCGGTCTGACGCGCCAGCAGATCCAGGACCGTCTGGATGCCTGGCGTACGGAAGTGACGATCGGCTACTCCCGGGGCGTGGTGTCGGTAAACCTGCAGTCCCGGCGCGAGCATCTGCCAGCTGCGGTCGAGCTCGTGGCTCGCCTGTTGCGAGAGCCGGCGTTTGATGCCGGGGTATTGGCCGAGCTGCAGCGGCAGGCCTTGGGCGGTATCGAGCAGGCCCGGCAGGAACCTGGCGACATCGTGGCCAGGGCTCTGGGTCAGCACGGCAACCCGTATCCCAAGGGGGATCCAAGGGCCGTCGCCGGATTTGAGGACGAGGTCGCTGCCGTAAGGGCGGTCACGCTCGAGCGTCTCAAGCGTTTCCATGAGCGGCTGCTCGGCGCCGGCTCGGCGGAGTTTGCGGCCGTGGGCGACTTTGATGCCTCGGCGCTGCAGCAGGTGTTGCAGCGCACGCTGGGGGTATGGGCTTCTCCTGCCGGCTACCAGCGTATCGAGGAGCCGCTGTGGTCTGGACCGCCTGCCAGGCTCGAGTTCAAGACGCCTGACAAGCAGAACGCGGTGCTGCAGATCCGTCAGCCCATGCCCCTTCGCGACACCCACGCTGATGTGCCCGCCCTCATGGTGGCCAACATGATGCTGGGCGGTGGCGGCAGTTCACGACTGTGGATCCGCCTGCGGGAGAAGGGTGGGCTGTCCTATGACGTGCGGTCCTGGATTGACTGGAATTCCCGGGATCCGCACTCGGTGTGGTCAGCCAGCGCGATCTTTGCGCCGTCCAATCTCAAGGCCGCCGAGAACGCAATGGCCGATGAGATCGCCAAGGCGCTGGCGCAAGGATTCACCGAGGAAGAGTTGCGCGACGCGAAGGCCGGGCTGCTGAACTTCAGGCGCTTGTCCCGCGCGCAGGATGGCTCGCTCGCAGGGCGCCTGGCGATCGACCTGAACCTGGGCCGCACCATGGCCTGGTCGGCAGAACTGGACCGTGCCATCGGCCAGGTCACCCTGGAGCAGGCCAACGCTGCCCTGCGCCGCTACCTCAAGCCTTCGGCCTTTGTCACTGGCGTTGGCGGCGACTTCAAATAGGAAAGGCTGCCGCGAAATCATGCTGGATGCGCTGAAGCGGTTGCTGTGGGGTTCCTCGGACTCGGACCGGGCCAGACAGGCCCTGGCCGCGTGGTGCGCCGAACAGGGCTACACGCTCAGGAACGTCAAGCAGTCTGAAGGCTTCGTCATCGATGGACCACCTGGTCCGGCCGCATGGCGCCTGGAGTGGGGGCCATCCCAGCGCCGATACGTCAAGGGACATGAAATGCGGTTGCGCTGCGAACCCGGGTTGGCGCCCGGCCTGCAAGCGTTGGTGCTGGACAAGCCCCTGCAGCAGGAGATGGAGCGCGAGGTCTTCGAAGAGTATGTGGAGGACACCAAGACCCGCATCGACACCAGCACGCCGCCAGAAATGCGTTGGCTGGTCATGCTCCAGAAGATCAAGGCCGACGGTACGGCCGCCTGGAAGCAGCGCTTCTCTG
>CAISJH010000378.1 GCA_903885585.1 uncultured beta proteobacterium | reverse complement strand
GCGCCGGTGCTGGTGGAAGAGGAGTTCGAGGGTGAGGGTTACGGCCTGCCTGCCGCGCCCGGCCCAGGCGAGCGCCTGGAGCGTCTGGGCCCGTCCCGCATGCGCCTGAGCCTGCACCGCCCGGTGGACCCGCTGGTGGTGCGCGCGTTGGCCGGGCCGCGCATGCGTCTGCTGCTGCCACAGGGCGACTTGCTGCTGGCCAGCCTGGGAGCCCCTGCCGTGGCCCTGGAGGCGGTGGGGTGCAGCTCCCCGGCACCCTGAGGACGACCCAAGACCGAGCACATCCACGAGAAACTGACCCGATGACCACTGCCACGTCCTCCCTGCCCCCACCCCAGACGCCGGACCAGGACGAGGTCGACCGCCTCATCGAGCAGTTCGACCCCGAGTCGAACTTCCGCCGGCTGGTGGGCGTGTCCGCCGGCATCGTCGGTGTGCTGGCCGTGGGGCTGTCGGGTTGGCACTACTACACCGCCGGCTTCGGTCTGCACAACGAGATCGCGCACCGCGCCATCCACCTGGCGGTGGTGCTGGGCCTGTGCTTCCTGGTGTTCCCGCGCCAGAAGCGCCTGCCCGGGGCGTGGGAGTGGATCGTTTCGGCCGGCCTGGCCGCCTTCTACCTGCTGCTGGGCTGGGGGCTGCTGAGCCACTCGGTGGCCGCTGAAGTGCCCGTGGCGGCCAAGGGGGCCTTCGTCGCGGTGATGCTGTGCATCGCCGCACTGTCCCTGCCCTTCAAGGCCTACGACGGCAGCCACCGCCACATCCCCTGGCGCGACTGGGTGTTCGCCGTCACCGCGGCCAGCTTTTCGCTGTACCTGCTGGTGTTCTTCGAGGGCATCTTCATCCAGCGCCCTGGCCAGCACACGCCGCTGGACCTGATGTTCGGCGTGATCGCCATCGCCATGGTGCTCGAGGCGGCACGCCGCACCATGGGCATCTTCCTGCCGCTGCTGGCGGTGGCCACGGTGCTGTACGGCATCTTCGGGCCCTACCTGCCGGGCGACCTGGCGCACCGCGGCTACAGCGTGCCGCGCGTGGTGGCGCACCTGTACAAGGGTACCGAAGGCATCTACGGCATCCCCGTGGGCGTGGTGGCCACCTTCGTCTTCCACTTCGTGCTGTTCGGCATCATGGCGCAGCTCACCGGCCTGGGGCAGCTGTTCGTGAATCTAGCCACCATCGCAGCCGGGCGCTACGCCGGCGGGCCGGCCAAGGTCAGCGTGGTGTCCTCAGGCCTGTTCGGCATGATCTCCGGCTCAGCGATTGCCAACACCGTCACCACGGGCGTCATGACCATCCCGCTGATGAAGAAGGTGGGCTTTTCACCGCGCTTTGCCGGCGCGGTGGAGGCCAGCGCCTCCTGCGGCGGCCAGGTGACGCCGCCCATCATGGGCGCGGCTGCCTTCATCATGGCCGAGACGCTGGGCATCCCTTACAACGAGCTCATCCTGGTGGCCATCGTGCCAGCAGCGCTGCACTACTTCGCCATCCTGTGGATGGTGCACCTGGAGGCCAAGCGCCTGAAGCTCGCGGGCATGGACCCGAGCGAGATCCCGTCACTGGGCCTGGTGCTCAAGAGCTCCTGGCACCTGTTCATCCCGCTGGTGGTGATGGTCACGCTGCTGCTGATGCAGTACACGCCATTCCTCGCCGCCTTCTGGGGCATCACGCTGACGGTGGCCTGCTCCTGGATTCCCAAGCTGCTCGGCCCCATGGGCCGGCACATGACGGGGCTGGCCGTGACGCCACGCGCGCTGATCCAGGGTTTCGAGATGGGTAGCAAGTCAGCCCTGGGCATCGGCGCGGCCTGCGCCTGCGTGGGCTTCGTGCTGGGCATCACCACCCTCACCGGCATGGGCTTCAAGTTCTCGGCCTTCGTGCTGGACCTCTCCGGCGTGGCGGCGCAGTGGGTGCATGCCTTTGACGTGATGGGCTGGTTCGAGCTGAAGGAGATCACCATCCTCTTCGGCCTGCTGTTCACGGCCGTGGCCTGCATCATCATGGGCTCGGGCGTGCCCACCACGCCGACCTACATCATCCTGGCCTCCATCGTGGCGCCGGCGCTGGCGCAGTTAGGCGTACCGCAACTGGCCACGCACTTCTTCGTCTTCTATTACGGCGTGTTGGCCGACGTCACGCCGCCCGTGGCGCTGGCGGCCTTTGCCGCGGCCGGCATCGCGCGCAGCGAACCCATGCGCACGGGGCTCACGGCTTTCAGGCTCTCGATGGGCAAGGCCCTGGTGCCCTTTGCCTTCGTCTACGCACCGGTGCTGCTGTTCGTGAACTTCAACGTGGCCACCTTCGCCATCGCCCTGGCGGGATCGGTGATCGCCATCCTCGGGCTGGGTGCGGCCTACACGGGCTACTGCAGGCGGCCCATCGGCACGGCCGCCTTCCTGGGCCTGAATCTGCTGTCACTGTCCCTCGTCTTCGGCCATCCCATCGTCACCCTGGTAGGCGGTACGGCGGTGCTGGCCATCCTGGGCTGGCATGCTCGGCCCGGAGGAGAGGGCGAGGATCAAGCTGCCAGGGCACCGGGAGCCTGATCGCGCAGCGAAGCCTCGAACGCGTCGAGCGGCACTGGGCGACCGAACAGGTAGCCCTGGTATTTCAGGCACCCCAGGGCCTGCAGCGCATCGCGCTGGGCCTCGGTCTCCACGCCCTCGGCAATCACGTCCAGCCCGAGGGCGCCGGCCATCATGATGATGGAACTCGCAATGGCGGCCTCACCCGGCCCACCGGGCAACACTTCGACGAAGGACTTGTCGATCTTCAGACACTGAATAGGCAAACGGCGCAAGTTGCCCAGTGAAGACTGCCCAGTACCGAAGTCGTCCATCGAGAGCGCGATGCCGAGCGAGCGGACCATGTGCATGCGACCGATGACCTCATCCAAGTTGCGGATCACCAGCCCCTCGGTCAGCTCCAGGTGCAGCTGGGTCGGGTTGAAGTGCCCCGCTTCGACCAGACCCCGCAGGTGCTCGACAAAACCCGGCTGAACAAACTGCAACGGGCTGACGTTCACCGACAGTGTGAGGTGCTGTGCGGCCGGCTCGTCACGCCAGCGCGCCAGTTGGGTGCAGGCGCCTTCGATGACCCAGGCACCTAGCGGCATGATCAGCCCGGTCTCCTCGGCCAGCGGAATGAACTCCATGGGCGAGACCCATCCGCGATGCGGGTGCCGCCAACGCAACAACACCTCGGCACCGATGATCCGGCCCAGCACATCCACCTGAGCCTGGAAGAAGGGCACGATCGCGCCCAAGGGCAGGGCGTCACGCAGGTCAGCCTCCAGGCCCGTCCGTCGGGCCAGACTTTCCAGCATGGAGGGCTCGAAGAAGACGATGCGGTTGCGTCCACTGAGCTTGGCCTGGTACATGGCCGTGTCCGCACGCTGCTCCAGCTCCCCAGTGGTGACGCCCCGGCCTTGGAAAACCACCGCGCCGAAACTGCCCGACACATGGAACTCGCCGCACGACAGCACAAACACCTGCTCCAGGGCTGCACGGCACTTTTCCGCCACGTGGCGCGCCGCATGCTCAGCCACCTGCAGGTCGCCGCTCAAGGCCTCCAGCACCACAACGAACTCGTCACCGCCCTGCCGGGCCACCGTGTCGGTGGAGCGCACGCACTGCGACAAACGCTGCGCCACCTGCACCAGCAGCTCGTCACCCAGCGCATGGCCCCGCGTATCGTTGAGGAGCTTGAAGTTGTCCAGGTCGAGGAACAGCAGGGCGCCCGAGTGACCATGGCGGCCGCTGGTCAGCACGGCCCGATCGATGCGGTCGCGCAGCAAGCGGCGGTTGGGCAGGCCCGTCAAGGCATCGTAGAAGGCCAGGCGGTTGATCCGCTCATCGGCCGCCTTGCGCTGCGACACGTCGCGAAGAAAAGCCACCAACAGGCCATGGTCGACCGCGGTGACGGTGATCTCCAGATCGATCCACTGGCCGTCCCTGCGACGGTGCCGCGTCTCGAAGCGCTCATGGCCCGCCTTCAGGATGCGCTGGATCTGGGCCCGTATCCGGTCCTGCGTGGCCACCGCCTCGAAGTCGGCGATCTTCATGCGCATGACCTGCTCACGCGGCAGATCCACCATCCTGCAGTAGGCGTCGTTGACCTCCACAAACCGGCCTTCTCCGTCGAGCACCCAGTAACCGTCGTTGGAGCTGTCAATGGCCTGAACGGCGCGGCGCGCGCCCAGGCGCAACCGGCG
>CAISJH010000377.1 GCA_903885585.1 uncultured beta proteobacterium | reverse complement strand
GGCGCCGAGAGATCTCTGCCACCGAGTTGCTGCAGCACCACCTGGACCGCATGGACCGGCTCAACCCCGCCATCAAGGCGGTGGTGGTCACCCAGCCGGAGGTGGCCCTGGCGCGCGCCCGTGCCGCTGATGAGGCTCTGACGCGCGGCGAGGTCTGGGGCCCTCTGCACGGGTTGCCAATGACGGTCAAGGAGTCCTTCGACGTGCCCGGGTTGCCCACCACCTGGGGCCTGGAGGCGTTTCGAGACAACGTGGCCACGCAACATGCGGTGGCCGTGCAGCGCCTGCTGGACGCGGGCGCCGTGATCTATGGCAAGACCAACGTGCCGGTGGCGCTGGCCGACTGGCAGTCCTTCAACCCGGTCTACGGCACTTGCGGCAACCCCTGGGACACCAGCCGAACGCCGGGCGGCTCGTCCGGGGGCGCCTCCGCAGCGCTGGCCGCGGGCTTGACCCCGCTGGAGTTGGGCAGCGACATCGGCTCGTCCATCCGCAACCCCGCGCACTACTGCGGGGTGTGGGGTCACAAGCCCACCTGGGGCGTGGTGCCGCTGGAAGGCCACCAGCTGCCCGGTGATGTGTGCCCGGACAGCACCGACATCGCTGTGGCCGGGCCCCTGGCCCGTAGCGCGCATGACCTGACGCTGGCCATGGACGTCCTGGCCTCGCCCCTGACGGTCTTCGGCCCGCTGGGCCGCACGCCTGCCGTGTGGCGCGATCACGGGCTGCCCGCCCGGCAATTGCGCGTGGCCGTGATGACGGACGACCCCCAGGCGCCGGTGGACGCTTCGGTGCGGCAGGCCATGGAAGATCTGGTCGACTTCCTGCAACGCAGTGGCGTGAAGGTGAGCACCGAGGCCCGGCCGGTGAAGTCCGAGGAAGCGTGGCGCCTGTACATCCCGCTGGTGCGCAGCGCCCTGGCCGGGCACCTGAGTGAAGCGGAGTTTGCAGATGCGCTGCAGCGTGCGGAAGCCGGCCCGGGCGGACCGACGGACTTTCCGCGCCTGCACTGGCGAAGCCTGACGATGACCCACCGGGACTGGCTGCGTCTGGATGAGGAGCGCCAGGCGCTGCGGCAACAAGGGGCAGCCTTCTTCGAGCAATGGGACGTGCTGATCCAGCCGGTCGCCGCCACGGCCGCCTTCCCGCATGACCAGAAGGGCTTCCGCTGGGAGCGCTTCATCCAGGTCAACGGGCAGCCCCAGGCGCACACCACCCAGATGTTCTGGGCCGGCTACAGCGGGCTGTTCGGCCTGCCGTCCACCGCCGTGCCCATCGGCCAGTCGCCCGAGGGGCTGCCCATTGGCGCGCAGCTCATCGCCGCGCCCTTTGCCGACCCGGTGAGCCTGCGCCTGGCGCGCTGGCTGGAGGCCGAGTACCGGGGCTTTGTCGCCCCGCCGATGGCGCTGACCTGAGCCCCGGCGCCGCACCGGAGCGCAGCGTGGCCGAGGGCAGCTCGCCGAACTGCTTCTTGTAGTCCAGAGAGAACTGGCCCATGTGGAAAAAGCCCCAGCGCGCGG
>CAISJH010000376.1 GCA_903885585.1 uncultured beta proteobacterium | reverse complement strand
GGGGGATTTGGTGGTGTTGAGGGTGGCGACGATGCGGCGGGCGATGCCGAGGGCGTGGGCGTCGTTCTCGGCGAAGTGGTCGGCGACGCCGGAGATGCGGGTGTGGACATCGGCGCCGCCGAGATCCTCCGCGGTGACGATTTCGCCGGTGGCGGCTTTCACCAAGGGCGGGCCGCCGAGGAAGATGGTGCCCTGGTTCTTGACGATGATGGCCTCGTCGCTCATGGCCGGAATGTAGGCGCCGCCGGCCGTGCAGGACCCCATGACCACCGCGATCTGCGGAATGCCCTGGGCGCTCATGTTGGCCTGGTTGTAGAAGATGCGGCCGAAGTGCTCGCGGTCGGGGAAGACATCGTCCTGGTTGGGCAGGTTGGCGCCGCCGGAGTCCACCAGATAGATGCAGGGCAGCCGGTTCTGCAGCGCGATCTCCTGCATGCGCAGGTGCTTCTTGACCGTGACCGGGTAGTAGGTACCGCCCTTGACCGTGGCGTCGTTGCACACGATGGCGCACTCCACGCCGCTGACGCGGCCGATGCCGGCGATCATGCCGCCGCCCGGGGCCGCGTTGTCGTACATGTCCAGGCCGGCCAGTGCGCCCACCTCCAGGAAGGGCGTACCCGGGTCCAGCAGACCCTCCACCCGGTCACGCGGCAGCAGCTTGCCGCGGGCCATGTGCTTGGCTCGCGCCGCCTCGCCGCCACCGAGTGCCGAGCGGTCCAGCTGCGTGTGCAAGTCGTCCACCATGGCGCGCATGGCTTGCGTGCTGGCCTTGAAATCATCGCCACGGGGGTTGATCTTGGAACTCAGTACCGGCATGCGCGCATCTCCTGTTCCGGCCATCGGGGCTGACCGTCCCTCTGGGCGGGCCGCCTTTCGGCCATGGACTCTCAACCTTCAATTGACGTTAACGTCAACGTCAAGGCGATTCTAGAGACGCCGCCCTCAACACCCACGTCAACACTGCCTTCAACGCCGCCAGAACGAAGGCGTCAGCAGCACCAGCACCGACAGCAGTTCGAGGCGACCCAGCAGCATCACGGCGCTGCAGACCCAGGTCTGGAAGTCGCTGAGGCCCTGGTAGTTGCCGGCCGGCCCCACCTCGCCCAGCCCCGGGCCGGTGTTGTTGATGCTGGCCAGCACCGCGGTGAAGGCCGTGATCATGTCCAGCCCCGAGAGCAGCAGCACCAGCGTGGCGGCCACCACCACCGAGCCATAGATGAGCATGAAGGCGAGCACGGACTGCAGGACCCGCGCATCCACCGCTGCGCCACCCAGCGTGACGGGCGTGACCGCACGCGGATGCACGATGCGGATCAACTCACTGCGGGCGGCCTTGGCCAGCAGCAGCACCCGCGCCATCTTGATGCCGCCGCCGGTGGAGCCGGCGCAGGTGGCAAAGCAACACAGGAACAGCATGAGCGCAGGAGCAAAGGCGGGCCACTGCGCGTAGTCCACCGTGGCGAATCCGGTGGTGGTGGCGATCGACACCACGCTGAAGGCGGCGTGGCGCAGAGACTCCATGAAACTGAGGTACACGCCATGCACCGTGAGAAAGACCGCCACGAGACCCACGGCGCCTGCCATCACCCCGAAGAACCAGCGGGTCTCCAGATCCCGCCACAGGACCGCCAGACTGCGCTTGCGCCAGACCATGAAGTAAAGCGCAAAGTTGACCCCGGCCCACAGCATGAAGAAGATGGCAACGCCTTCGATCAAGGGTGAATTGAAAGCCCCGAAGCTCGCGTCGTAGGCCGCGAAGCCGCCCAGGCCCATGGTGGAGCACATGTGCATGAAGGCATCCACCCAGCTCATGCCCGCCCAGCGGTAGGCCAGCAGACAAGCCAGCGCAGACACGAAGTACACGGTCCAGAGTCCGCGCGCCGTCTCCGCAATGCGCGGCGTGAGCTTGTCGTCCTTCATCGGCCCCGGGGTCTCGGCTTTGAAGACCTGGCTGCCGCCCACGCCCAGCAGCGGCAGGATGGCCACGGCCAGCACCAGGATGCCCATGCCACCGATCAGCACCATGAAGCAGCGCCAGACATTCACCGAGGTGGGCAAGCGCTCCAGCCCCGTGAGCACGGTGGAGCCCGTGGTCGTCAGGCCCGACGACGCCTCGAAGAAGGCGTCGGTGAAGGTCAGCCCAGGCAGTTGCAGCATCAATGGCAGCGCCCCAAAAGCCGGCAGCACCGACCACACCAAGGCCACCAGCAGAAAGCCGTCACGCGGTTGCAGCTCACGCCGGTGCAGACGCCTGCACACCCCGAACACGGCAGCCCCCATCACGAAGGTCACCGTGGCAGAGACGGCAAAGGCCCGGATGCCCGCGTCTTCCCCGGCCAGGGCAAATCCCAGAGGCACGCACATCGCCAGCCCGAACAGCATGAGCACGCCGCCGAGCACGGTCAGCACGGGCGCGAGAAAGTACATCGCAGCGTCCGCCAGGCTCAGAAGAAAGTCGCCGACACCTGGAACAGCTTCTCGACCTGCCGCACCAAGCGCTTGTTCGGCACGAAGACGATCACGTGGTCGTTGGGCTCGATCACGGTGTCGTGGTGGGCCATCAGCACCTGAGGCTGGGCGTCCTCGCCGGCCTCGGAGCCGTCTGGCCGGTGCAGGCCGCGCACGATGGCACCCACCTGCGCGCCTGGTGGCAGGCCGATCTCCTCCACCCGCCGGCCTGCCATGCGGCAGGTCTTGCGGTCACCGCGCACGATGCCCTCCAGCGCCTCGGCCGCACCGCGGCGCAGCGAGTGCACGGCCTCCACGTCGCCACGGCGCACGTAGGCCAACAGCTCTCCGATCACCGTCTGGCTGGGCGAGATGGCGATGTCGATCTGCGTGCCCTGCACCAGCTCGGCATAGGCCTTGCGGTTGATGAGCGCGAGCACGCGGCGCGCCCCCATCTTCTTGGCCAGCAGGCAGGCCAGGATGTTGTCCTCGTCGTCGCTCGTGAGCGCCACGAACAGGTCCATGTCCTGCACGTTCTCCTCGCCCATCAGCTCCTCGTCAGTGGAATCGCCGTGCAGCACCAGCACGTCCGAGGGCAGTTGGGAGGCGAGATAGTCGCAGCGCGGACGGTTGGCCTCGATGATCTTGACCTGCAGTTCGTCCTGCACCTGGCGCGCCAGGCGCAGGCCCACCTTGCCGCCACCGGCGATCATCAGTCGCTTGACCGGCCGGTCGCGCTCGCGCAAGGCCCCCAACACGATGCCGATGTGCTGCTTGGCCGCGAGCACGAACACCTCGTCGCCCGGCTCGATGCGGGTGCGGCCGTCCAGGTCGGTCAGCGCCTGATCCTGGCGGTAGATGGCCACGATGCGCATCTCGGCACCCGGCACCAGGGCGGGAATTTCCGCCAGGCTGTGACGCACCAGCGGACCGCCGGCCACCGCCCGCACCGCGATCAGACTGACCAGGCCCTGGGCAAACTCCAGCACCTGCAGCGCTTCCGGGTGCTGCACCAGTTGGCCGATGTAGCGCGTGACGCTCTCCTCCGGGCAGATCACCCGGTCCACGGCAAAGCCGGTGGCCTTGTCCATGATGGGTGAGCCGTCCTCGAACTCCGGCGAGCGCAAGCGGGCGATGGTGGTGGGCACGTTGAAACGGACGTGCGCCACCTTGCAGGCCACGAGGTTGGTCTCGTCCATGGGCGCGCAAGCGATGAACAGGTCGGCGTCGCCAATGCCGGCCTCCTCCAGCACCGAGGGCTGGATGCCGTTGCCGGGGACGCCGCGCAGGTCCAGCCTGTCCTGCAGCGCGCGCAGGCGCTGCGGGTCGGTG
>CAISJH010000375.1 GCA_903885585.1 uncultured beta proteobacterium | reverse complement strand
TGGCTTCTTCTGGCTCATCCGTCGCATCGTCAACATCGGCCGCCAGGCCATCGCCCTGGACCGTGTCTTCGCGGGCCTGATGGCCCAGGGAGTGGCCATCTGGTTTGCCGGCCAGGCCTTCATCAACATGGGCGTCAACCTGGGCGTGCTGCCCACCAAGGGCCTGACGCTGCCGCTGATGAGCTTCGGTGGCTCGGGCATCCTGATGAACCTGATTGCGCTGGCGCTGGTGCTCCGCGTCGATATTGAGAACAGAGCCCTCATGCGAGGAGGCCGAGCATGAGGACGACGCCGAACTCCGTGAGGTGGCGTGCGGCGATAGCCGCAGGGCTGCTCCGGCGAAGCCAGAACAGAGCCCTCATGCGAGGAGGCCGAGCATGACCCGCGCGCCACACCTGGTCATCATGGCCGCGGGCACGGGTGGGCACATCATGCCGGGGCTGGCCGTGGCGCGGGAGGTGCGCGCTCGGGGCTGGACGGTGAGCTGGCTGGGCACCTCCCATGGCATGGAAAACCGCCTGGTACCGCCCGCCGGCATCGAGATGGACACCATCGCCTTCAGCGGCCTGCGCGGCAAGGGACTGGTGCACACCGCCACGGGGGGCCTGCGCCTGCTCAAGGCCTTCTGGGACTGCCTGCGCATCCTGCGTCGGCGCCAGGCTGACGCCGTGCTGGGCATGGGCGGCTATGTCTGTTTCCCGGGTGGTTTGATGGCCAGCCTGCTCAGCAAGCCCCTGATGCTGGTGAACGCCGATGCGGCCCTGCTGTTGTCGAACAAGAGCCTGCTGCCCGTGGCCGACCGCGTGGCCTTCGGCTTTGACGGCCCGGCGGTGAAGGGCGTGAAGGCGGCTGTGGTCACCGGCAACCCGGTGCGCGCGGAGATCGAGGCGCTGCCTGCGCCTGAGCCGCGCCTGGCCAGCCGCAGCGGCCCGCTGCGCCTGCTGGTGGTGGGCGGCAGCCTGGGGGCGCAGGTGCTCAACCGCACGGTGCCGCAGGCGCTGGCGCTGATGGACGCGGCCGTCCGGCCGCAGGTGGTGCATCAGACCGGTGCGGCACAGGCCGAGGAGGTGCGTGCGGCCTACGCTGCGGCCGGCATCCAGGCCGACGTGCGTCCCTTCATCGACGACATGGCCGCACAGCTGGCCGCTTGCGACTTGGTGCTGTGCCGCGCCGGCGCCGTCACGGTCAGCGAGCTTTGCGCCGCCGGGGTGGCGAGCGTGCTGGTGCCCCTGGTGGTGAGCACCACCGCCCACCAGCGCGACAACGCGCAATGGCTGGCGGGGCAGGGCGCAGCCGTGCATCTGCCGCAGACGGACCTGACGCCGCAGGCTCTGGCACAGCAGTTGGTCGCACTGAACCGACCAGCCTTGCTGGCCATGGCCCAGCGCGCCCGCAGTCTGGCCCGGCCCCAGGCCGCCGCCCGCGTGGCCGACGAGCTGCAACAACTGGTGGGCAAGCGCGCATGAAGCACGCCGTCAAGCACATCCACTTCGTGGGTATCGGCGGCGCCGGCATGAGCGGTATCGCCGAGATCCTGCACAACCTGGGCTACCGCGTCTCGGGCTCGGACGCCTCGGACAGCGCCGTCACGCAGCGCCTGGCCGGCCTGGGCGTGCGCGTCTTCATCGGCCACGCAGCCGGCCAGATTGACGGCGCGCAGGCGGTCGTCACCTCCACGGCCGTGAAGGGCGACAACCCGGAAGTGTTGGCCGCGCGTGCCCGCAAGGTGCCGGTGGTGGCGCGCGCGGTGCTGCTGGCCGAGTTGATGCGCCTGAAGCAGGGCATTGCGATTGCCGGCACGCACGGCAAGACCACCACCACCTCCCTGGTGGCCAGTGTGCTGGCCGAGGCCGGTGTGGACCCCACCTTCGTGATCGGCGGCAAGTTGGAGAGCGCGGGCACCAACTCGCGCCTGGGGGCGGGCGAGTACATCGTGGTGGAGGCTGACGAGAGCGACGCCTCCTTCCTGCACCTGAGCCCGGTGATGTCGGTCGTGACCAACATCGACGCCGACCACATGGACACCTACGGCCATGACCTCACCCGCCTGCGCGGGGCGTTCGTGGAGTTCCTGCACCGGCTGCCCTTCTACGGCGCGGCCGTGCTGTGCACCGACGACCCCGGCGTCCGTTCCATCCTGCCCATGATCTCGCGCCCCGTCATCGGCTACGGCCTGGGCGAGGACGCGCAGGTGCGCGCCCTGGACGTGCAGGCGGTGGCCGGCGGGCAGATGCGATTCACCTGCCGACGCAGTGCGGCGCCCGGCGCACCGGCGGCAGCGGCGCAGCCCGACCTGGCTGTCACGCTCAACCTGGCCGGCGTGCACAACGTGCGCAATGCCCTGGCGGCCATCGCCGTGGCGCAGGCGCTGGAGTTGCCCGACGAAGCCGTGCTGCGTGCGCTGGCAGGCTTTCGTGGCGTGGGCCGGCGCTTCCAGCGCTGGGGTGAGCTGCCGGTGGCCGCAGGCCAAGGCGGCGGTACGTTCACGCTCATCGACGACTACGGCCACCACCCGGTGGAGATGGCGGCCGTCATCGCTGCCGCGCGGGGCGCCTTCCCCGGGCGGCGTCTGGTGCTGGCCTTCCAGCCCCACCGCTACACCCGCACACGGGATTGCTTCGAGGACTTCGTGCAGGTCATGGGCACCGCCGACGCGCTGCTGCTGTCCGAGGTGTACCCCGCCGGTGAGGCCCCCATCGTCGCGGCCGACGGTCGCGCCCTGGCGCGCGCGTTGCGCGTGGCCGGCCGCCTGGACCCGGTGTTCGTCGACGACATCGCCCGCATGCCGCAGGCCATTGCCGACTTCGTGCGCGATGGCGATGTGGTCATCGCCATGGGTGCGGGCTCCATTGGTGGCGTGCCGCAGAAGGTGCACGACCTGCTGGCTGCCGCAGACCCCGCACCGATGCACAACGCTTCAGGAGGTTCGAGGTGAGCCAAGCGCCGGTTGACGTGTCGAGTTTGGGCCGGGTGGCCGTGCTGATGGGCGGCGACAGCGCCGAGCGAGAGGTCTCGTTGATGTCCGGCGCGGGCGTGCTGGAGGCATTGCGCTCGCGCGGTGTAGACGCCCACGCCTTCGACCCCGCCCAGCGCCCCCTGGGGGACCTGCAGGCCGAGGGCTTTGACCGCGTCTTCATCGCGTTGCACGGGCGCCACGGCGAGGACGGCACGGTGCAGGGCGCGCTGGAGCTGCTGCGCCTGCCCTACACGGGCTCGGGCGTCATGGCCAGCGCCATCGCCATGGACAAGGTGATGACCAAGCGCGTGTGGCGCTCCGAGGGGCTGCCCACGCCGCGCTGGGTGTGGCTGGCCCCCGAGCGGCAGCAGCGCGAGGTGGTGATGGCCGTGCCCGACGAGATCGGCCTGCCCTTGATCGTCAAGCCACCTAGGGAAGGTTCCTCTATCGGCGTGACCAAAGTGACGGGATACTCCGAGATGCAGGAAGCGGTGCGACTGGCTTCCCGCCATGACCCGGACGTGCTGTGCGAGGAGTTCATCGAGGGCGAGGAAGTGACCTGCCCCGTGCTCGGCAGCGGTGTCTCGGCCAAGGCGCTGCCAGTCGTTCGCATCCAGGCGCCCGAAGGGGCTTACGACTACCAGAACAAGTACTTCACCGACGACGTGATCTACCACTGCCCCAGCGGGTTGCCGGCGGCCGAGGAGGCCGAGATCCAGCGTATCGTGCTGGAGGCCTACCGCTCTCTGGGGTGTCGTGGGTGGGGCCGTGCGGATCTGATGATCCGCGCCCGCGACCGCCAGCCCTTCCTGCTGGAGATGAACACCTCGCCGGGCATGACCAGCCACTCGCTGGTGCCCATGTCGGCCCAGGCGGCCGGCATCGCCTACCCTGACCTTTGCGTGCGCCTGCTGGCAGACGCCCGGCTCGACAGCGGGTCCACCCCAGGAGGCGCCGCCTGATGGCCGCTGCCATGACCTTGCCGCTGGACGTGCGCCTGATGAACGGCGTGTCCACGGCCGTCTTTGCCCTGGCCGCTGGGGCGTTGCTGGCTGCGGGTGCGCTGTGGCTGGGTCGCACCGCGTGGTTCCCGGTGCGCTTCATCCAGCTCGAAGGCGAGCTGCACCGCAACAGCGTGTCCACCGTGCGCGCCAATGCGATGCCGCGCCTGAGCGGCAACTTCTTCAGCGCCGACCTGCAGCGCGCCCGCGAGGCGTTTGAGGCTGTGCCCTGGGTGCGCAAGGCCGTGGTGCGCCGCGTCTGGCCCGATGGCCTGGCCGTGAGGCTGGAGGAGCATCGCGCCGTGGCGCTGTGGAAAGGCGCAGACGACCTCGACCGCCTGGTCAACCATGCGGGTGAAGTCTTTGAGGCCAACGTCGGCGATGTCGAGGACGAGGGCCTGCCCGTGCTGACCGGCCCGGCGGGCAGCGCGCCGCAGATGCTGCAGATGCTGGGGCAACTGGAAGGCCTGTTCGGCCGCCACGAACGTTCGGTGGAGCGCCTGAGCCTGAGCGGACGTGGCTCCTGGCGCGCCGAGCTCGACGGCGGTGCGGCCATCGAGCTGGGCCGCGGCAACGCCGAAGAGGTGCTGGCGCGGGCGCGCCGCTTCGTTGACACCATCACGCAGGTGACGGGCCACTTCAAGGGCCCTGTTCTGCACGCCGACCTGCGGCACCCCGACGGCTACGCCGTGCGACTGCGCAACGTCACCATCGCCTCGCCGGCCCCCGCGCCGCGGAGAAACTGAATGCGACAGCCCCCAAGCTCACTTCGTTCGCTGCCCCCCAGGGGTGCGCAGTGCTCCTTTGGGGCGGCCCGGCAGGAGCACTGAATGGCAAAAGAGTACAAGGACCTCGTGGTCGGGCTCGACATCGGCACCCACAAGGTGATGGTGGTGGTGGGCGAGATCGTGGCCGGCGGTGAGCTGAGGCTGGCGGGCCTGGGGGTGGCGGCCACCAGCGGCTTGAAGCGCGGCGTGGTGGTCAACATCGACGCCACGGTGCAGAGCATCCAGCAGGCGCTGAAAGAGGCCGAGATGATGGCCGCCTGCAAGATCACCAGCGTCTACACCGGCATCACCGGCAGCCACATCCGCGGGCAGAACTCCACGGGCATGGTCATCGTGCGCGACAACCGCGAGGTCACGCCCACCGACGTGGCGCGCGTGGTGGAGACGGCCAAGGCCATCAACATTCCCACCGACCAGCGCCTGCTGCTGGTGGAGCCG
>CAISJH010000374.1 GCA_903885585.1 uncultured beta proteobacterium | reverse complement strand
TGACCGTGATTCATCGACCCCGCAATCCAAGGTGGTCAAAGAGGTCAAAGAGCAAGAGGTTTACATGGGCGAAGTGCCCCTGATGACCGGCAAGGGCTCCTTCATCATCAACGGCACCGAGCGCGTGATCGTGTCGCAGCTGCACCGCTCCCCGGGCGTGTTCTTCGAGCACGACAAGGGCAAGACGCACAGCTCGGGCAAGCTGCTGTTCTCGGCGCGCATCATCCCCTACCGCGGCTCCTGGCTCGATTTCGAGTTCGACCCGAAGGACATCCTGTACTTCCGCGTCGACCGCCGTCGCAAGATGCCGGTGACGATCCTGCTGAAGGCCATCGGCCTGAAGCCCGAAGCCATCCTCGGCCACTTCTTCGTCAACGACAACTTCAAGTTGATGGAAGCCGGCGCCCAGATGGAGCTGGTCCCTGAGCGCCTGCGCGGTGAGGTGGCCCGCTTTGACATCACCGACAAGACGGGTGCGGTGGTAGTGGAGAAGGACAAGCGCATCACAGTACGCCACCTGCGCCAGTTGGAGCAGACCGGTACCACGATGATTTCCGTGCCAGAGGACTTCCTCATCGGCCGCATCGTGGCCCGCAACATGGTGGACGCGGACACCGGTGAGATCGTGGCCAAGGCCAACGACGAGCTCACCGAGACGCTGCTGAAGAAGCTGCGCAGCGCCGGCATCCAGGATCTGGCCTGCCTGTTCACGAACGAGTTGAACCAAGGCGCCTACATCAGCCAGACCCTGGCCGTTGACGAGACAGCCGACCAGCTGGCCGCCCGCGTGGCCATCTACCGGATGATGCGCCCTGGCGAGCCGCCCACCGAAGACGCGGTCGAAGCGCTGTTCAACCGGCTCTTCTACAACGCCGACACCTACGACCTGTCGCGCGTGGGCCGCATGAAGTTCAACGCCCGCGTCGGACGCGAGGTGCCCGAAGGTCCGATGACGCTGTCCAATGAGGACATCCTGGACGTGGTGAAGATCCTGGTGGATCTGCGCAACGGCAATGGCGATGTGGACGACATCGACCACCTGGGCAACCGCCGCGTGCGTTGCGTGGGTGAGCTGGCAGAGAACCAGTACCGTTCGGGTCTGGCTCGGATTGAAAAGGCGGTGAAGGAGCGTCTGGGCCAGGCCGAAACCGAAGCCTTGATGCCGCACGACCTGATCAACTCCAAGCCGATTTCCGCGGCCCTCAAGGAGTTCTTCGGCGCGTCGCAGCTGTCGCAGTTCATGGACCAGACCAACCCGCTGTCCGAGATCACGCACAAGCGGCGCGTCTCGGCGCTGGGCCCGGGCGGTCTGACCCGCGAGCGTGCGGGCTTCGAGGTGCGTGACGTGCACCCCACGCACTACGGACGTGTGTGCCCGATCGAGACGCCTGAAGGCCCGAACATCGGCCTGATCAACTCGCTGGCGCTGTTTGCGCAACTCAACGAGTACGGCTTCCTCGAGACGCCCTACCGTCGAGTGGTGGATGGCCAGGTGACTGACCAGATCGACTACCTGTCGGCCATTGAGGAAGGCAAGTACGTGATCGCCCAGGCCAACGCCGCCCTGGATGGTGCCGGCAAGCTGGTCGATGAGCTGGTCAGCGCACGTGAGAAGGGTGAGTCCGTGCTGGTCACGCCCGAGCGCGTGCAGTACATGGACGTGGCCCCGGCGCAGATCGTCTCGGTGGCAGCTTCGCTCGTGCCCTTCCTGGAGCACGACGACGCGAACCGCGCGCTGATGGGCGCCAACATGCAGCGTCAGGCCGTGCCAACCCTGCGGCCTGAGAAGGCTTTCGTCGGTACCGGCGTCGAGCGGGTGGCGGCGGTGGACTCCGGTACCGTGGTGACGTCCCGCCGCGGTGGTGTGGTGGACTACGTCGATACCAACCGCATCGTGATCCGCGTCAACGACGCAGAGACGGTGTCGGGTGAGGTCGGTGTCGACATCTACAACCTGATCAAGTACCAGCGCAGCAACCAGAACACCAACATCCACCAGCG
>CAISJH010000373.1 GCA_903885585.1 uncultured beta proteobacterium | reverse complement strand
TCTGGACGTGCTGGTCACCGACCACCACCTGCCCGCCCTGGTGGGCGACGAGGTGGTGCTGCCGCCGGCGCGTGTCATCGTCAACCCCAACCAACCAGGAGACGCCTTTGAGAGCAAGGCGCTCGCGGGGGTGGGGGTGATGTTCTACGTGCTGCTGGCGCTGCGGGCCGAACTGCGTGAGCGCGGGCGATTCGATGCCGCCAGTCAGCCGCGCATCGACGCCTTGCTGGACCTGGTGGCCCTGGGCACTGTGGCCGACGTGGTGAAACTGGACGCCAACAACCGCCGCCTCGTGGCGCAGGGCCTGAGGCGCATCCGTGCCGGGCGCATGCAGCCCGGCGTGGCCGCCCTCTTTGCCGTGGCCGGGGCAGACCCGGCGCGGGCGGCGGCCATGGATTTCGGCTTCAAGCTCGGGCCCCGCATCAATGCGGCCGGCCGGCTGTCGGACATGACCTTGGGCATCGAGTGCCTGCTCACCGATGACGCGCCGCGTGCGGCCGAGTTGGCGGCGCAGTTGGACGCCATCAACCGCGAGCGTCGCGAGGTCGAGGGCCACATGCGTGAACAGGCTGAAGGCGCCGTGGATCGGCTGCTGGCCGAGCTGGCGGCAGCCCCCCCCGCGGTCAGCCTCTTTGACGAGACCTTCCACGAAGGGGTGGTGGGTATCGTGGCCGGGCGGCTGAAGGACCGGCTGCACCGTCCCACCTTCGTCTTTGCCCGCGCCCAGGACGGCTCGCTCAAGGGCAGCGGCCGCTCGATTCCGGGCTTTCACCTGCGCGACGCGCTGGACCTGGTGAGCAAGCGCGCGCCTGGCGTGCTCAGGCGCTTCGGGGGTCACGCCATGGCGGCGGGGGCCACGGTGGAGCCCGAGGGTTTCGAGGCCTTCGGGGCCGCCCTGCGCCAGGTGGCCCAGGAGTGGCTGGACCCGGCCACGCTGCAGCGCACGCTGCAGCACGACGGGCCGCTGGACCTGCAATGGTTCAACCCGCAGACAGCCCAGCTGCTGGACGCTCAGGTGTGGGGCTCGGGTTTCGAGGCGCCGCTGTTCTGCGACCGGGTGGACGTGCTGCAACAGACCCTGCTGAAGGACAAGCACTTGAAGCTGCGCGTGCGCCACGCGGGCGAGGTGCGCGACGCCATCTGGTTCCAGCGCACCAAACCGTTGCCCGAGGCGGCGCGACTGGCCTTCCGCCTGCAGCTCGATGAGTGGAATGGGCGTCAACGCGTGCAGATGGTGGTGGAAGCTGCGGAAGGCGGCTGAACGCCCCTGAACGTGGCACCAGGGGCAGGGCATGTCCCCAGCGCAGCGCGGACACCAGGGCTGCGGCAGCATTCAGCTTATGAACACCCACAACAACGCACACCTGCCGCTGGCTTCGCGCTGGGGCGCTCGGCTGATGGCGGGGCTGATCCCGGGGCTGGTGGTACGGCTGGCTGCGGCCACCGCGCTCACCGCCGCTGCCGCGTGGCCCGCGCTCGCCTTGGCCAGTGCGGATCTCAAGCCCGTCACCGTGGCGCGCGGGCTGGCCCAGCCGTGGGGGCTTGCGTTCCTGCCCGACGGGCGCATGCTGGTGACCGAGCGCCCAGGCCGTATGCGCATCGTCTCGCCGGACGGCCGGTTGGGTGAACCCTTGCAAGGTCTCCCGGCGGTGGATGGCAAGGGTCAGTGCGGTCTGCTGGACGTGGTTCTGGACCCGAAGTTCGCCGAGAACCGCTGGGTGTACTGGACTTATGCCGAGGCTGGCGAGGGGGGCAACGGCGTGGCGGTGGCCCGTGGTCGCCTGCAGGAGCGCCAGCTCACCGATGTCAGGGTGATCTTCCGCCAACTCCCCAAGGTGGACAGTTCCTTGCATTGCGGCTCGCGTCTGGCCTTTGCCAAGGATGGCCGGCTCTTCGTCGGCTTGGGAGACCGCTTCGGCCGCAAGGACGACGCGCAGAACCCGGCCAACCACATCGGCAAGATCGTGCGCATTGAGCCCGATGGGCGCGTGCCGGCGGACAACCCCCTGGCCGGCCGGGCCGGGGCTGCGCCCGAGGTCTTCAGCCTGGGTCACCGCAACATCCAGGGCCTGGCGGTGCACCCGGTGACGGGAGACCTGTGGCAGACCGAGCACGGGCCGCAGGGCGGTGACGAGGTGAACGCCCCCGAGGCCGGGCGCAATTACGGTTGGCCGGTGGTGACTTACGGTCGTAACTACGGCATCGGCACCCGCATTGGCGAGGAGGGTCCGAAGGCCGGCTTCGAGCAGCCGCTGCAGTGGTGGGTGCCGGTGTCCATCGCCCCCAGCGGCCTGGCCTTCGTCACCAGCGACCGCTATCCCGGCTGGAAGGGCAGTCTGCTGCTGGGCGCGCTGCGCTCTCAGGTGCTTGTCCGGCTGACGCTGGACGGCCGCAAGGTGGTGGCGCAGGAGCAACTGCTGGCCAACCTGCGCGCCCGTATCCGCGATGTGCGCG
>CAISJH010000372.1 GCA_903885585.1 uncultured beta proteobacterium | reverse complement strand
GCACTACGCGGCGCCTTTGCCCGCCAGACTGTTGAAGCGCCCAGTCGACAACGTGGCCGCGCAGGCCAGTGCGCTGGTGTCAGCCATGGACGCTGTCTTGTCGGGTCTGTAGCTCTAATCGGATTTGGGTAGCAGGTTCGGGGCCAATAGAACAGGACTCTCGGCGTCTCCTCTGGGTCGGCAGCGGCCGGCGACGCGCTCTGGGTGGAACGACCGCAAGCAGTCCCAAACTGCCACTGATCGTTGTCAGGGCTCAATCGACGACCAGCCCGCCGGGGCATCCCGAGAGTTCGTTCAAGACTGTTGCCGTACCGTTCAACGTCGCAGAGTGCTAAGGACGGTTCATGCGCGAGTTGGAGATCAGGTTCCACGTTCCGCCGGATTCACTGCAGTCCCTGCGGCAAGAACTGAGCCGGCACGGCGCTCGTTCGACCAGGATGACCGCGCACTACTTCGACACGCCGGGAGATGCGCTTGGCGGCCGACAAGTGTCGCTGCGGCTGCGTAAAGAAGGGCGACGCTGGTTCCAGACCTTGAAGACCGAGCGCAGCAGCAGCGTCGATCGGTTCGAACACAACGTCGCGCTTCGCGTCCCGTCGGGAACGATGCCGGTCCTCGACATCGCGCGCCACGACGGCACTGAGGCTGGCGCTCGATTGCGCGCGGTGTTAGGCGGCGCGACCGCCGAGGCACTGGTCGAGCGTTGCACCACAGATGTCACTCGACTGGCCTGCCAACTGCAACTGCCCGGCGTCGCGGTCGAAGCTGCATTGGACATTGGCATCCTTCGCGCTGGCGAACGACAGCAACCGATTTGCGAGCTTGAGCTGGAACATCAGTCGGGCGACATCGCTGCGTTCTTTGCGCTCGCGCGACTGTGGCGGCGCCACGGCGGGCTCTGGCTGGACGCGCGGTCGAAGGCCATGCGCGGCGCGACGCTGGCGAGAGACCTCAGCTACGGCACGCCCGTCAAGGCCCGCGCGCCAGCATTGCAACGCGGCATGGACGGTGCGCGTCTGCTGCGCACGGCGATGCGCTCGACCCTCGACCAGGTGCTCGGCAACGCCAGCGAACTGGCGGCGGGGAGTTTCGACCAGGAGCATGTCCACCAGTTGCGCGTCGGCGTCCGGCGGTTGCGTACGGTGCTGCGCGAGCTAGCGCCCTTGTCCGAGGGACTCAAGCCCGGTTGGGAACTGGCCCTGTCGGACTCATTCGCGCGGTTGGGTGCGATTCGCGACGACCACACTGTTGCCGCAGCCGTGAGACCACTGTTGGAGCGGGCCGGTGCACCGAAGCTTGCATGGTGTCCCGCGAGCTTGGCAGACGATCCCGGAGCCATCGTGCGCGCCGACTCATTCCAGGATACCTTGCTTGATCTGCTGAGTTGGGCTCTGTGTGAACCGGACTCCGCTGCGCCGAAGCGCGGGCCTCACGAGGCACGACGGTGCTTGGTCGAGCGGCTGTCGCGACTGCATAGGCAGGTGACGCGCGGCGGCAGAAGATTCGAGCAGTTGCCTGAGGTGGAGCAGCACCAGGTGCGCAAGCGGCTGAAGCGGCTGCGCTACCTCGCTGAATTGGTAGGCGCAATGTGGGCCAACAAGGCGACGCAGCGCTACCTGCGCTGCCTGTCGCCGGCGCAGGATGCGCTCGGCCACCACAACGACGTGGCCGTCGCGGCAGCGAAGTTTCTTGCCGATGCGCAGCAGGACCCGCGGTCGCTCTTTGCTGCCGGCTACCTGAAGGCCCACGAGGCAGTGACGGCGCGCCAGGCGCACGCTGCGCTGGCGAAAGTCACTCGTGCCCGGCGCTTTTGGAAGGATTGATCTGGGCCGCGATGCACGGCGCGAACAGCCAGAGATTGCAGCGCATTTGCGATACGGTTCGCTGATGAAGACCGCCGCCATCCCGTCTGTTCGCGTAGAGCCCAGCTTGCGCGCCGAGGTCGGTGCTCCGGGTAGTGCGGTCGTTGCCGCCACTGATGCAGGCGCTGCGCGCGGGGACTTCGCGCTCCATCAAGCAGCAGAACAGCGGGGCCACGCCAGATGCTGCCCCCTGACATGCGCTTGAGCGACCCCGGCGGCCCTGCAGAGCGGGCTCGGACACCGCCGACAATGCACCGATGAAGACACCGCCCCGCCTGCAAGTGCTGATCGACGAAGGCCTGATCGACACCGTGCTGCGGCAACTCAAGAGCGGCAAGGAGGCCGAGGTGTTCGTGGTGCGGTGCGGCGATGAAACCCGTGCCGCCAAGGTCTACAAAGCCGCCACCCACCGCAGCTTTCGCCAGGCGGTGGACTACACCGAAAACCGCAAGGTGAAGAACAGCCGCCAGGCGCGTGCCATGGCCAAGGGCACCCGATACGGGCGCGAGCAGCAAGAAGCCGCCTGGCAGAGTGCCGAGGTGGACGCACTGTTCCGCCTGGCTGCCGCTGGCGTGCGCGTGCCCAAGCCCTTCCACTTCTTCGAAGGTGTGTTGCTGATGGAGCTGGTGGCAGACGCCGACGGCCACGCTGCCCCGCGACTGAACGATGTGCCGTACACGATCGAGGCCGCGCGCGAGCATCACGCGCTGCTGCTGCGCGAGGTGGTGCGCATGCTGTGCGCCGGCGTCGTGCACGGCGACCTGTCGGAGTTCAACATCCTG
>CAISJH010000371.1 GCA_903885585.1 uncultured beta proteobacterium | reverse complement strand
GTCGGCACCGCCGAAGTCGATGAACTCCACCACGCCCAGGGCCGCAAAGCGCAGGCCCAGACCGTAGCGCGTGGCGCGGTCGATCTCCTCGGCCGTGGCCGCGCCCTCCTCCACCATGCGCGCCGCCTCGTTCATGACCAGGGCCTGCAGGCGGGGCACGATGTAGCCGGGCGTGGGCCCGCAAACCACGGGCAGCTTGCCGATGCTCTCCAGGATCTCGCGCGTGCGTGCCAGCGCATCCGCCGAAGTGCCCGGGTGGGTGGACAGCTCCACCACCGGGATCAGGTAGGCCGGGTTCAGCCAATGGGCATTGAGGAAGCGCTGCGGGTCACGCACCTGCGGGGCCAGTTGCGTGACCAAGATGCTGCTGGTGGTGGAGGTGACGATGGCCTCAGAAGTCACGTGGGCGCTGATGACCGCCAGCGCCTCCTGCTTGGCCTGCAAGGTCTCCGGCACGCCTTCGAACACCAATTCAGCAGCTGCCAGGGCCTCAGAAGCCTGTGCCGCGGGCACGAATTGCACACGCTGCGCGATGGCGGGCACGTCGGCGGCCTGCAGCGCACCCAACTCAGCCAGCGCCTGCAGGCTGGCCACGATCTCGTCCTGCGCCTGTCGGGCGAGCGCCTGGGTCGCTTCGTCGGACCGAGCTTTCAAGTCGACCAGGGCGATGCGGTGCCCGGCATAGGCGAAGGCGATGGCGATGCTTCGGCCCATGCGGCCGGCACCCACGGCGGCAAAACGCGGCATCACCGCACCTCCCCCTTCTCCAGCATGGCGTGCAGGGCTTCAGGGCCCAGGCCGGCGAGACCCAGGCCCTCGAGGGTGCGCGCACCCTGGCGCAGGTCGCGCCCGAGCCAGGCGCCCGTCAGTGCCAGCAGGCCGTGCGCCACGGGGGCATCCACCCCCGCCCAGCGCGCCACCGAGGCCAGGAAGGCCAGACCCAATTCGATGTCCTCGGTCACATACCGGTGCTGCTGCAGGTCGATGTGCTCTCGCCAGTCGCCCGACTTCTGCAGCTTGCGGTGGGCGTCACCGTACATCCACTGGTCATTGCGGTAATGGTCCGCCAGAGGAAAGTGCGGCGCCGCATAGCCCAAGGCCTCCCGCACGGCCATGCGTTCGGCGTCCAGCCGGTCGGTCACCGCCCGCACCGAAGCCTGCGTGCCCTCGGTGTGGATGTCCCAGCGCTCGAAGTGCTGCAGCGGCGCGGCATTCATCACCACCAACGGCGGGTGAATGACCGGGCCGGCATTCATCAAGGCGCCTGACAAGGCATTGCCGCAAGGCAGCACGCTGGGGAAGGCCTGCCGGATGACCGACAGAGCCTGTTCGGCATGCTGCGACGGGTACACGCCCGTGGGCAGGCGCACGGCACGGATGGTGACGTTGACCTCAGCCGGACCGTGCTTGCGCGCGAGATAGGGCAATGTGCCGGTTTCGGCCCACAGCACCTCCGCGCGGGAGCCTGCCTGCCGGGCCACACGCGGCATCACAAAGCTTCCAAAGGTGCCGGGCGCCAGAAACGCCACCTGGCCATCCACCAGATGAGGAGCCAGCAGCGCCGCGATGTCGGTCTGCGCGATAGCCGGCGTAGGCAGTACCAGAAGCTGTGCGTCACGCACTGCTGCGCCGATGTCGCCCGTGGCCAGCGCCAGCGCCACGACGCGGCGCCCTTGCGAGTCTTTCAGCGCGATGCCGCCCTGCTCGTGCAGGGGCTGCAAGGCTTGAGCGTCTCGGCGCCAAAGCCGCACCTCATGGCCCTGTTCGGCAAGGTCTGCGGCGGCGGCATAGGCGCCGTGCCCGCCGCCCAGCACTGCAATCTTCATCGGGGAAATGCCTTCCATCCGTGACGCGCTGCCACCCCGACCCAAGCGCCCCACCGGGGCCCGCCTGCAATTCAGGGCTTCTGCATGGCCAACAGATTAGGTATGAACATTTCCAAAGTCAACTAATGAAACCCCCAATGCTGACCCTACAGCCCCCTGGCGGCGCCTCTTTGGGAGCGGGCTTCAGACCGGAGCGATCACCCTCAACTTGGGCACGGTATGGGGGCGCAGACGGTAGGCATCGGGCATGCCGGAACCCAGCAGAGGCCGCAGGTAGAGGCGAAAGGCATCGGTGACGTCGGTGCCTGAAGGTGCGATGAAGGCGTCTTCCATGATGCGGGTGCGGCCAGCCACCTCAGCCAGCGGCAGCAGCGCGTAGTCCGCAGCGTAGTGGCCGGTGCGGCGGATGGCCACCGAGCCGTCGCGACCACTCCAGAAGCCGTACTGCACGGCCTTCTCGCCCACCTCGCGCGCCTCGCGCTGGTCCACGTCGCTCACGCAGCCGAGGAAGCTGCGTTGCAGGTAGCCCAGGGTGTCGCCGCGCACGCGCTTGATGCCCAGGCGGGCCTTGATCTCGTCGCACAGCAAGTCGGCCAGCGCGCCACTGCCGGAGAGCTGCACGTTGCCGTGGGCGTCACGCTCCAGGTCCTTGGCCAATTGGGCGGCGATTGGCGTTCCCGAGTGGTCATGGATGCCCTCGGACACCGCCACGATGCAGCGGCCCAGACGGTCGTAGGTGGCCTTCACGTCAGCCAGGAAGCGCTCCACCGAGAACTCGCGCTCGGGCAGGTAGATCAGGTGCGGGCCGTCGTCGTCGTACTTGCGCCCCAGCGCCGAGGCTGCCGTCAGGAACCCGGCGTGCCGCCCCATGACCACGGCCACGTACACCCCGGGCAGCGCGGCGTTGTCCAGGTTGGCACCCGCAAAGGCCTGGGCCACGAAGCGCGCCGCCGAGGGGAAGCCCGGCGTGTGGTCGCTGCCGACCAGGTCGTTGTCGATGGTCTTGGGGATGTGGATGCAGCGCAAGGGGTAGCCCGCCCGGGCCGCCTCCTCGCTGACGATGCGCACGGTGTCGGACGAGTCGTTGCCGCCGATGTAGAAGAAGTGGCCGATGCCGTGCGCCTTGAGCACCTGGAAGATCTCCTGGCAGTACTTCAGGTCCGGCTTGTCGCGCGTGGAGCCCAGCGCCGAGCCCGGGGTGCCGGCCACGAGCTCCAGGTTGTGGCTGGTCTCCTGCGTGAGGTCAAAGAAGTCCTCGTTGACGATGCCGCGTACGCCGTGCCGGGCGCCGTACACGCGCTCCACGCCCAGCTGCCGCCGCGCCTCCAGCACCACGCCCACCAGGGACTGGTTGATCACCGCCGTCGGGCCGCCACCCTGGGCGACCAAAACCTTGCCTGAGGTCATGCTGTTGCTCTCCTGTGCTGCTTGTGCTGAGGGTCACGCTCCATCCTACCGGCCCTGAGGCCCCCCGATGTCGACACGGAGCAAGCCCGTCGCAACAGACGCGCCAGGCCCTGTTCCACCCCAGAATGCGTGCCGATGACCCACCCATCAGAACTCCCCCTGAAAGAGCACTTCCTCCTGGACCCCGGGGTGGTGTTCCTGAATCACGGCTCCTTCGGCGCCTGCCCGCGCGAGGTGTTGGAGAACCTGCAGCACTGGCAGCGCGAGATGGAGCGCAACCCGGTGGAGTTTCTCGGCCGGCGCTCGGGCGAGTTGCTGGCCCAGGCCCGTGACGTCCTGGCGCATCACCTGGGCGCGCAGGCGGCCGACCTCGTCTTCGTGCCCAACGCCTCCACGGGTGTGAACGTGGTGGCCCGATCATTGAACCTGCGGCCGGGCGACGAGATCCTGTCCACCGATCACGAGTACGGCGCCTGCGACGCCACCTGGCAGCGCGTCTGCGAGGAAGCAGGCGCCGTGTATCGGAAGGTGGTGATTGCGCTGCCCCTGGACCGTGCTCGCTTTGCGCAGCGGGTGCTGGCCGAGGTGACGCCGCGCACGCGGCTGATCTTCGCCAGCCACATCACCTCCACCACGGCGCTGATCTTCCCGCTGGGGGAGTTGTGTGCGCAGGCGCGCGCCCTGGGGGTGCTCACGCTGATCGACGGCGCCCACGCCCCCGGCCACATCGACCTGCACCTCGACACGCTGGGCGCCGACTTCTACACCGGCAACTGCCACAAGTGGTTGTGTGCCCCCAAGGGCAGTGCCTTCCTGCATGCGCGCTCCGATCGCCACCACACGCTTCACGCCACCGTCACCAGCTGGGGCTACGTGGCGGGCACCCAGGGCCACACGGGCTTTGATGCGTACACCGGCCGCACCGTGCTGGAGCGGCGCCTTCAATGGCAGGGCACGCGCGACATCGCGGCCTGGCTGGCCGTGCCTGCCGCCATCGCCTTCCAGCAGCGCCACGCCTGGGCCCAGGTTCAACAGCGTTGCCACGCGCAAGCGGTGGCGTTGATGCAGCGCACGGCGGCCCGTTTCGGCCTGCCCGTCATCGGCCAACCGGAAGACTTCGGCCAGATGGTGCCGCTGCCCGTGCCGCATCAGGACGCGGCCGCCCTTCGCGAGCGCCTGTTCGAGCGACACCGCATCGAGGTACCGGTCACCCAGCACGCGGGGCGCACCTTCGTGCGGGTGTCGGTGCAGGGCTACAACACCGAAGCCGACCTGCAAGCGCTGGAGTCGGCCCTGTAGTCCACGCTTGGCCCGGGCAGGCCAGAATCGGACGGTCCACGCATCAGGCCCGCCAATGAACACCCGCCACCTTCAGCACCTTGCTCGGAAGCCGTCTCGCTTCGGCAACTTGCGCGCCCTGCTCGTCGCCGCCACCGCCGCCCTGACGCTGGCCCTCCCGCCGGCCCTGGCCGCCGAGATCCGCCTGCGCATCCTGGAGACCACGGATGTGCACATGAACCTGCTGGACCACGACTACTACCAGGACAAGGCCACCGAGGAGTACGGCCTGGCGCGCACCATCACCTTGATCAAGGCCGCGCGCGCCGAGGCCAAGAACAGCCTGCTGTTCGATAACGGCGACCTGCTGCAAGGCAGCCCACTCGGTGACTTCGTGGCCCGGGTGCGCCCGCTGCGCCCCGGTCAGGTGCACCCCGCCTACAAGGTGCTGAACCAGCTGGGTGTGGACGCCGCCAACATCGGTAACCACGAGTTCAACTTCGGCCTGCCCTTTCTGCGCCAGGCGATTGCCGGCGCCAACTTTCCCTACGTCAGCGCCAACGTGGTGATCGACGAGCCCGGGGTGCCCCCCGAGCAAGCGAAGCCAGCCTTCACCCCCTACGTGATCCTGGACCGCAACTTCGTGGACGAAGGCGGCGAAAGGCACACGCTGAAGGTGGGCGTGATCGGCTTTGTGCCGCCGCAGATCATGGTGTGGGACCGCGCGCACCTGGAGGGCCGCGTCAAGGCGCTGGACATTCAGGAGACCGCACGTCGCCTGGTGCCCAGGATGAAGGCTGAAGGCGCACAGCTGATCGTCGCCATCCCCCACTCCGGCTTCGAGCGTGGCGAAACCCCCCGCTTTGCCGAGAACTCGGTGGCACGCCTGTCGGAGATTCCCGGCATCGATGCCATCCTCTTTGGCCACTCGCACGGGGAGTTCCCTGGGGCCTTCTTCGCGTCCTACCCCAAGGTGGACATCGCCCGCGGCACCATCAATGGCGTACCTTCCGTGATGCCCGGACGCTGGGGCGACCATCTGGGCGTGATCGACCTGGTGCTGGACGACCGCAGCGGCAGTTGGAAGGTCAAAGACAGCCGCGCGCAGATCCGCCCCATCCGCGACCGCGCCACGCGGCGCGCCCTGGTGGCCGCCGACCCCCTGGTAGCCTCCACCATCGCCGAAGAGCACGCAGGGACCCTGTCCTACGTGCGCGCCGAGGTGGCGCAGACCACGGCGCCCATCACTAGCTACTTTGCCCAGGTGCTGGACGACCCTTCGGTGCAGGTGGTGTCGCTGGCGCAGTTGGACTATGCCCGCCGCGCCTTCAAGGGCACCGAGTTCGAGGGTCTGCCCCTGCTGTCGGCCGCTGCTCCCTTCAAGGCGGGCGGCCGGCAGGGCTGGAGCTACTACACCGACATCCC
>CAISJH010000370.1 GCA_903885585.1 uncultured beta proteobacterium | reverse complement strand
GTGAGCGTGACGGTCACGCCCGGCATCAGCACGGCCTTGCTGCGCAGCAGGTGCACGAGTTCCTGGCGAGGCAGGTCCGCGCCCTCGAAGTACTTCGCATCCGGCCAGACGCGCACCGTGGTGCCTTGCCGGCGGTCGGCTGCGGTGCGTTCGCGCACCACCAGCGGCTCGATCACGTCGCCGCCGCTGAAAGCGAGCGTGGCCACCTGGCCCTCGCGGTAGACCGTGACCTGCAGGCGCCGGGCCAGTGCGTTAGTGACGCTCACACCCACGCCGTGCAAGCCGCCCGAGAAGCTGTAGGCCCCGCCCGAGCCCTTGTCGAACTTGCCGCCGGCATGCAGCCGGGTGAAGACAATCTCCACCACCGGCACGCCCTCCTCGGGGTGAACGCCAAAGGGGATGCCGCGGCCGTCATCCTCCACGCTCACCGATCCATCGGCGTGCAGCGTGAGCGCAATGCGCTTGCCAAAGCCGGCCAGAGCCTCATCAGCCGCGTTATCGATCACCTCCTGCACGATGTGCAGCGGGTTGTCGGTGCGGGTGTACATGCCCGGACGCTGCTTGACGGGCTCCAGGCCCTTGAGCACCCGGATGGAGCTTTCGGCGTAGGCGGCGGCGGTCTTGACGGTCGGCATGGGCGCGGATTCTCCTCGACAATGCCTGGATGACTTCTCCTTCCACGCTGGCAGGCCCAGGCGCGCCAGACGGCGAGCCAAGACGCTTGTCCCTGGCCCGTGTGCTGCTGTGCGGGGCTCTGATCCTGACGCTGTCCATGGGCATCCGCCACGGGTTCGGCCTGTGGCTGCAGCCCATCACCATGGAGCGCGGCTGGTCCCGCGAGGCCTTCGCACTGGCCATGGCGATCCAGAACCTGGGGTGGGGTCTGGCCGCACCGCTGGCCGGGATGCTGGCCGACCGGCTGGGCGCCTTCAAGGTGCTGATGATCGGCAGCCTGTTCTACGCTGCGGGCCTGGCCGGCATGGCCGCCAGCAACTCCAGCCTGGGGTTCGCGTTGAGCGCGGGTGTCCTGATCGGCATCGCTCAGGCCGGCACCACCTACGCCGTCGTCTACGGCGTCATCGGCCGCAATGTGGCGCCGGAGAAGCGCTCCCGCGCCATGGGCATCGGGGCGGCGGCGGGCTCCTTCGGCCAGTTCCTGATGGTGCCGGTGGAAAACGCCCTCATCGCCTCCTTCGGCTGGCAGGGGGCGCTGTGGATGCTGGCCGCCGCGGCGCTGGTCATCATCCCGATGTCCTTCGGTCTGCGCGAGCACCGCTCGGTACTGACCTCGGCCGGTGGGGCCTCGCAGAGCGTGGCAGCAGCACTGCGCGAGGCTTTCGGCTACCGCAGCTTCCAGCTGCTGATGGGCGGCTACTTCGTGTGTGGCTTCCAGGTGGTCTTCATCGGCGTGCACCTGCCCAGTTACCTCAAGGACCACGGCATGAGCCCGAACGTGGCCACCACCGCCCTGGCACTGGTGGGCCTGTTCAATGTGATCGGTACCTACGCAGCAGGTGAGTTGGGGCAGCGCTTTCCACGGCGCTACATCCTGAGTGCGATCTACGCCCTGCGCTCGGTGGCCATCGGGCTGTTCCTGCTGGCGCCCCTGACCCCCTGGAGCGTGTACCTGTTCGCCAGCGCCATGGGCCTGTTGTGGCTGTCAACCGTACCGCCCACCAACGCGGTCATCGCGCAAATCTTCGGCGTGCAATACATGTCCATGCTCAGCGGCTTTGTCTTCCTGAGCCACCAGGTCGGTTCATTCCTGGGCGCCTGGATGGGCGGATGGCTCTATGGCCTGCAGGGTAATTACCACGTGGTGTGGGGCATCTGCATCGCGCTGGGCATCTACGCTGCGCTGATCAACCTGCCGGTCAAGGAGTCGCCCATCGTCAGGGCGGCACCCAGCGCCGCCTGACCGACACCGCCCATGTCAAGCCGCCCCTCTCGACGCCTCTTCGATGCGCTGGGCACTGACCGGCCCGTGGGCCTCTGGCGTCGCCTGCTGGGCGGTGCAGCGGCTCTGGCCGCGCTGGCGGTCGTGTTTGTCAGCTATCTGAACCCGCACCTGGCACTCGACCTCGCCACCCGGGTCTGGGCCTGCTTCTGAGCGGGTCGAACACGGCACCGCCCGACCAGGACCGCCCGCGCATGCAAGTGCCTGCCTCCCATGCCGCCGCCGGCGCACCCTCCCCCTGGGTGGTGCGCTGGGCCAGCCAGCTGCCGACAGGCAGCACCGTGCTGGATGTGGCCTGCGGCAGCGGACGGCACTTGCAATGGTTGGCCGGTCGGGGTCTGCACGTGACCGGGGTGGACCGGGACGCCCAGGCGCTGGACGGCCTGTCAGACCTGGCCGAAGTGCTGGTGGCCGACATCGAAACCGGACCCTGGCCTCTGCAGGGGCGGCAGTTCGACGCCGTGGTGGTGACCCACTATCTCTGGCGCCCGCTGTTGCCCACCCTGGTCGGTGCGGTGGCGCCAGGCGGCCT
>CAISJH010000369.1 GCA_903885585.1 uncultured beta proteobacterium | reverse complement strand
GAGTTCTTCGGCCATCTTCTTGATGACCACGAGACCGGTTTCGTTCAAGCGATTCACCGGATGATTTCGCGCGGCCTGTCCATCGAGTCCATCTATCTGGATTTGCTGGTGCCGAGCGCCGTGCGCATGGGCCAGCGATGGGTGGAGGACTGCTCGGATTTCGTGGCGGTGACGGTGGCGGTGGGTCGGCTCCAAGCCCTGCTGCGGCAGTTCAGCGCTGATTTCTGCGGCGAGGCGGCGCGTGCCCCTGCCGGGCGGCGCATCCTGATGGCGCAGCCTGACGACGAGACCCACATGTTCGGTTTGTCCGTGGTGGCCGAGTTCTTCAGGCGTGACGGCTGGGACGTGGTCGGTGGCGTGGCGGGCACCGGCATCGATCCCGTACAGCGGGTACGCGACGAGTGGTTCGATGTGGCCGGCCTGTCGGTGGGGAGTGAGCTGAAGTTGACGTGGCTGCGTGATCGGATCGCCGCCATGCGGCAGTATTCGAACAACCCCAGCCTTCTGATCATGGTGGGCGGGCCCCTTTTCTCCGCCGATCCTTCCCGGGTGCAGTGGGTCGGTGCAGACCTCACCTCAGACGCCGGTTCGGCCCCGCGTGCGGCTGACACAATCCTGACTGATCGGGCGCGCGCGCAGAAGCCGGCCGGTGGTTATGGTTCTCCTCAGTAGTTCGATGCTTGAAAACATGGGTGCATTTCGTATCCAAAGGCCCGCGATGCCCAACCAGGCTGCGTGGCCTCACCTGGTGAGGACCTGATGGCGGACAACCTGTTCATCGGTGACCTGGACCCGAAGGCGGCGGTGCGGCTGGTGGAGTCCACCAGCGACCTGGTCGTGCTGCTGAGTGCGGAGGGCGAAGTCCTCGAGGTGGCCGTGCACGACGGCAGTCTCACCGGCCTGGGCGCCAACGCCTGGGTCGGGCGGCCCTGGGTGGATACAGTCACCGTCGAGAGCCGGGACAAGATCCAGGCGTCGCTGAAGGACGCGGCCCAGGCCACGCCCTCGCGCTGGCGCCAAGTCAACCACCCTGTGCCCGGGGCTGATGACCTGCCCGTGCTCTACATGACGGTGCCGGTGCAGTCGGAGTCTGCCGGCGCGGCCCGCTTGGTGGCCTTTGGGCGCGATCTGCGCAGCACCGTGGCCCTGCAGCGCCGCCTGGTCGAGGCCCAGCAGACCATGGAGCGGGATTACTGGCGCTTTCGCGAGGCCGACACCCGCTACCGCCATCTGTTGCAAACCAGCCACGAACCGCTGCTGGTGGTCGATGGCCAGAACCAACGTGTGGTGGAAGCCAACCCGGCCGCCGAGGCGTTGTGGAGCCATGTGCGCACCGGGGCGGTGGGCCTGAGTCTGTCGGCCTTGTTCGACAACGGTTCTGCCGAGCCCTTGCAGAGCCTGCTGGCGGCTGCCCGCGCCGTGGGCAAGCGCGACCCTGTTCGCCTGACCCTGGCCGACAACGGCGTGCCCGCCATGGTGTCTGCCACGCTCTTCCGCCAGGACCAGCTGCCGTACATGCTGGTGCGGGTGGTGCCCGTCACCAAGCTGGCGCAGGCCAACGGTGCGGCCACCGGCAACGGCGCGGCCATGCAGGGCCTGTTCCAGGCCTATGTGGGGCAGGCTGCTGACGGCCTGGTCTTCACCGACGTGCAGGGCCGCGTGCAGTCCGCCAACCGCACCTTCGCCCTGATGGCGCAGTTGAGCGCCGAAGAGCAGGCACGCGGCGAAATGCTGGACCGCTGGCTGGGCCGCACCGGCGTGGAGCTGAGCGTTCTGGTCACCAATCTGCGCCAGCGCGGGTCGGTGGGGCTGTTCACCACCACGCTGCGCGGCGAGTTCGGTGCGCAGATCGACGTGGAGATCTCGGCCACGGTGCTGACCATGCCGGACGGGCCCCGTCTGGGCTTCTCGATCCGCGATATCAGCCGCCGCCTGCAGGGTGAGGAGCGCACCCCCGACCGCGTGTCGCGTTCGGTGAGCGAACTGACCGAGCTCGTGGGCCGCGTCCCCTTGAAGGACATCGTCAGCGAGACCACCGAGCTGATCGAGCAGCTGTGCATCGAGGCCGCGCTGCAGATGACGCACGGCAACCGGGCCTCCGCAGCCCAGCTCCTGGGCCTCTCGCGCCAGAGCCTCTATGTCAAGCTCCACCGTTTCGGTTTGGGCGGCGGCGGTGCGAGTGACACCGACGATGAGAAGCCTGCTGTAAACATCGATTGACACATTGTGGTGTCAGGTGCAGGATGCGGCCATGGCCTCTGCTGCACCTGTTGCCACGCATCCCGCCCCCTCGGCGGTTGCCGAGCTGCTCAAGCCCATCACGTGGTTTCCGCCCATGTGGGCCTTTGCATGCGGCGTGGTGGCCTCCGGCCAGACGCTGGACGGGCGCTGGCCGCTGGTGGTGGCCGGCGTCTTGCTGGCCGGGCCCTTTGTCTGCGCCACGAGCCAGGCGGTCAACGATTGGTTTGACCGTGAGGTGGATGCGATCAACGAGCCGCATCGGCCCATCCCCTCGGGCCGCATGCCCGGCCGATGGGGTCTGTACGTTGCGCTGATCGGCACACTGCTGTCGTTGCTGTTGTCCACCACGCTCGGGCCCTGGGGCTTTGGCGCGGCGGTGGTGGGTCTGGTGCTGGCCTGGGCCTACAGCGCTCCGCCCGTGCGGCTCAAGCGCAACGGCTGGTGGGGCAATGCCGCCTGCGGGCTGTCCTATGAGGGCCTGGCCTGGATCACGGGTGCGGCCGTCATGGCCGGTGGGCAGATGCCCAGCGTGCCGTCCATGGTGCTGGCGCTGCTCTACAGCGCAGGCGCCCACGGCATCATGACCCTCAACGACTTCAAGGCCATCGAGGGTGACCGCAAGATGGGCATCGCTTCGCTGCCCGTGCAGCTGGGTCCGACGGGCGCGGCCTGGGCGGCCTGCGCCACCATGGTCCTGGCGCAGCTGGCGGTGATCGGCGGCCTGCTGGCCTGGGGCCGGCCGGTGCACGCCGCGGCCATCGCCGGCTGCCTGGCCGTCCAGCTGGTGATGATGAGACGCTTCGTTGCCAGGCCGGTGGCGCGGGCCGTCTGGTTCAGCGGCCTGGGTGTGCCCCTGTACGTGGCCGGCATGATGATCAGCGCCTTTGCGCTGAGGGCGGGCGTGCAGTGAGCTGGCTGAGCATCTTCCGGCTGGCCCTGGTGCAGATGTCGCTGGGGGCGATCGTCGTCCTGACCACCTCCACGCTCAACCGTCTGATGGCCGTGGAGCTGATGCTGCCGGCGCTGGTGCCGGGCCTGCTCGTGGGCCTGCACCATGCCGTGCAGATGACACGCCCCCGCATGGGCTTTGGTTCCGACATGGGCGGGCGGCGCACACCGTGGATTGCGGGCGGCATGGCGGTGCTGGCGCTGGGGGGCTTCCTGGCGGCCGTGGCCACGGCCTGGATGAGCACCGACCGGCTGGCCGGTATGGCCCTGGCCGTCCTGGGCTATGCCCTGGTGGGCCTGGGTGTCAGTGCGGCCGGCACTTCCTTGCTTGTCTTGCTTGCCAAGCAAGTGGAGCAAGAGCGGCGCGCCGCGGCGGCCACGCTGGTGTGGGTGTTGATGATCGTGGGCTTTGCGGTGACGGCAGGCCTGGCAGGCCGCTGGCTGGACCCGTACTCGCCGGCCCGCCTGGTGCTGGTGTCGGGCACGGTCTCGCTGGTGGCACTCACCGTGGCGTTGGCGGCCCTGTGGGGGGTGGAGCAGGACGGCAGCCGAGTCGCGGCGGCTTCCGAAGAGGCCAAGCCATCGTTTCGCGTGGCCCTGGCCCAAGTCTGGACCGACCCGGACGCGCGCCGCTTCACGATTTTCGTGTTCGTCTCCATGGTGGCTTACAGCGCACAGGATCTGATCCTGGAGCCCTTTGCCGGCATTCGGTTTGGCTTCACGCCCGGTGAATCCACGCAGCTTTCGGGCGTGCAGCATGGGGGCACGCTCGCGGGCATGCTGCTGGGCGCGCTGGCTGGCCGCCGCTGGGGCGGTGTCTCTTTCGGTTCGCTGCGCGCCTGGATCGTGGGCGGCTGTGGGGCGTCGGCTCTGGCCTTGGCCGGCCTGGTGGTGGGCGACCTTCAGGACGGCGTGGCCTGGCCGCTGCGCGCCAACGTGTTCATCTTGGGAGTGGCCAACGGCGCCTTCTCCATCGCGGCCATCGGCTCCATGATGGCGCTGGCGGGCCAAGGTCAGCGGTCCCGCGAGGGCGTGCGCATGGGCCTGTGGGGTGCGGCGCAGGCCACGGGATTCGCCCTCGGCGGCTTTCTGGGCACCGCAGCCAGTGACCTGGCGCGTTGGCTCATCGGTTCGCAGGTGACCGCCTACGTCTGCGTGTTTGCCGCCGAGGCGGCCCTGTTCATGGTGGCGGCCGCGTTGGCGCGCCACATCGCCCTGCCTACTTCGTCCAGCCGCCCGGCCACGCCGCACAGCCCCCGCGCTGAATTCAGCCCCCCTGCCTCACGAGGATCGACATGAATGAGCCCCACACCTTTGATGTCATCGTCGTCGGCGGTGGACCCGCCGGCGCCACGGCCGCGCACGACCTCGCGCGCCAAGGCCGCTCCGTCCTGCTGCTGGACCGGGCGGGCCGCGTCAAGCCCTGTGGAGGCGCCATTCCGCCGCGCCTGATCAAGGACTTCGACATCCCGGACCACCTGCTGGTGGCCAAGATCCGCTGCGCCCGGATGGTCTCGCCCACCGACCGGCAGGTGGACATTCCCATCGACGGTGGCTTCGTCGGCATGGTCGACCGCGATGTCTTCGACGAGTGGCTGCGCGAGCGCGCTGCGCAGGCGGGCGCGGTGCGTCGCATCGGCACTTTCGACAAGCTCACCCGCGATGCCGACGGTCTGAGCGTGGTGCACTTCACGGCCCGCGCCACCCAGACCGGGGTGGCCACCGGCCATTCCAGCGCGCGCGCCCGCTGCGTCATCGGTGCCGATGGCGCACGCTCCGAGGTGGCCCGCCAGGCTGTGCCGGGTGCGGAGCGCACGTCCTACGTCTTCGCTTATCACGAGATCGTGGGCAAACCCCAGAGCCCGCCGCCGGGCTACGACGGCGGTCGTTGTGACGTGGTCTACAACGGCACCTATTCGCCGGATTTCTACGGCTGGGTGTTTCCCCATGGCGACACCCTGAGTGTGGGCACCGGCAGTGCCGACAAGGGCTTCTCGCTGCGTACGGCCACCGCCGGTCTGCGTCGCGCCGCCGGGCTGCAGGACGCGCCCACCTTGCGCCGCGAGGGCGCACCCATCCCCATGAAGCCCTTGCCTCAATGGGACAACGGGCGGGATGTGGTGCTGGCGGGTGACGCCGCCGGCGTGGTGGCCCCGGCCTCGGGCGAGGGCATCTACTACGCCATGGCCTGCGGCCGCATGGTCGGCGAGTCGGTGCAGGAGTTCCTGCGCACTGGTCAGGCCAGTGCCCTGGCGACGGCCCGCAAGCGCTTCCTCAAGGCCCACGGCAAGGTCTTCTGGGTGCTCGGTATCATGCAACGCTTCTGGTACAGCAGCGACAAGCGTCGTGAACGGTTCGTGGCCATCTGCCGCGACCGCGACGTCCAGCAGCTGACTTTCGAGGCGTACATGAACAAGGAACTCGTGCGCGCGCGCCCCATGGCGCACGTGCGGATCTTCTTCAAGGACATGGCGCACCTGCTCGGGCTGGCCCGGGTATGACGCACCATGGCCGGGCCGCCTGAGGCGCGGTCCCAGAGCCTTGCCGGCCGCCTTGACGCCCGCGCGGCACGGGTGCCCGTGCGCGTGGCCCTGGTGGCGGCTTTCATTGCGGTGGTGGTGGCAGGGGTGGGTGGTCTGGCCACCGACCTCGGTCCCTGGTACCGCGGCCTGACGCAGCCCCCCTGGAAGCCGCCAGACCTGGTCTTCGGCCCCGTCTGGACCCTGCTCTACACCCTGACCGCCTGGGCCGGCGCTCGTGCCTGGTGGCGCGCCGGCTGGGCCGGTCCTGATAGCCCGGATGAGGTCCGCCCGCTCAGGCGTCGCATCCTGGCGGCCTTCCTGCTCAACGCCGTGCTCAACGTGCTGTGGAGCGCGCTGTTCTTCCTGGCCCAGCGGCCGGACTGGGCTCTGGTCGAGATCGTGCTGCTCACGGCCTCGGTGTGGTGGCTGATCGTGCTGTGTGACGCTGTGGACCGGCTTGCTTCGCGCCTGCTGTGGCCCTATCTGGCCTGGGTGCTGTTTGCTGCCACCGTCAACGCCGGCGTCATCCGGCTCAACCCCCTGCCACCGGGCACCTGGGGAGCCTTCACGTGATCGGGCGCCTGCGCTCGGTGTCGGGCTGCGTGCTGCTGGTCTATGTGGTCACGCACCTGTCCAACCATGCGCTGGCCTTGTGGTCGCTGAGCCTGGCCGATGCCTGGCTGGAGTGGCTGTCGGCGGTGTGGCGCTGGCCTCCGGTGTCGGTGCTGCTGCTCACCGCCTTCCTGGTGCACCTTTGCATGGCGCTGCACTCGCTGTGGCGCCGGCGCACCTGGCGCATGAGCCGCTGGGAGTGGGCACAACTGCTGCTGGGCTTGTCCATCCTCCCGCTGGGCATGACCCATGTCATCGGCACCCGGGTGGCTCACGAACTGCATGGCGTTTACACCAATCATTTCTGGGTGCTCTGGCCCATGGCGGCGGACCCGTGGCAGAACGCGCGTCAGATAGCGCTCGTCATCGCGGTGTGGGTGCATGCCTGCATCGGCCTGCACTTCTGGTGGCGCGTCAAGCCCTGGTACCCACGGGTCTTGCCCGGCCTGTACGCTTTCGCCCTGCTGTTGCCCGCCATGGCCCTGGCTGGCGCGGGGGTGGGGCTGGGCTCCGTCCTTGCCATCCTGGAGGATCCTGCCAGGATGCAATCCGCCATCGCCGTCACGCGGGCGCCCAGCCGCGACGAGGTGGCCGACCTCTACTTTCTTTCGGATCTGCTCAAGGTCGTGGCGCTGGCGCTGGTGCTGCTGGCCCTGGCGGCGCGCCAGGTGCGCACGTTCTGGCTGAAGCGGCAGAAAGGCGTCCGATTGCGCTACGCGGGTGGCCCCACGGTGGCCGTGCCAGCGGGGCTAAGCATCCTGGAGGCCAGCCGCTCGCAGGGCATCGCCCACGCCTCGGTGTGCGGCGGGCGTGGCCGCTGCTCCACCTGCCGGGTGCAGCTCGGCGGCGATGTCACCAGCCTGCCGGCGCCGTCTGCCGATGAAGCGCAGGTGCTGGAGCGCCTGGGCTCTCCGCCCCTGGTTCGCCTGGCCTGCCAGCTGCGCCCGCCGCCAGGCGAGTACAGCGTGATGCAGCTGCTGCCACCCGATGCGCAGCCGGCCGATGCCTACCGCGGCACCACACTGGCCGTGGGGGAGGAGCGCCGCATGGTCATCATGTTCGTGGACCTGCGAGGCTTCACTGCCTTGTCGGAGAAGCGCCTGCCCTTTGACGTGGTGTTTTTGCTCAACCGTTACTTTCGCAGCGTGGGTCAGGCGGTGGAGCAGGCCGGCGGCCGCGTGGACAAGTTCATCGGCGACGGCATGATGGCCTTGTTCGGCCTGGAGTCCGCGCCTGAAGTGGCCGCACGGCAGGGGCTGGACGCGGCACGCCGCATCGGCCTGGCCTTGGCGGAGCTCAACCAGGCGCTGGCCTGTGAGCTGGCATCGCCGCTGCGCATTGGCATCGGGCTGCACCTGGGCCCGGCCATCGTGGGCGTGCTGGGCCACGGTCCGGCCACCGGTCTGACCGCCATCGGCGACACCGTCAACACCGCCAGCCGGCTGGAGAGCCTGTCCAAGGACTTCGGCGCGCAGCTGCTGGTGTCGCAGGCCGTGTTTGACGCCGCAGGCCTCACGCCAGCCCCCGGCGAGCCGCACGAGGTGGCGCTGCGTGGCCGCAGCCAGACCCTGGCGGTGCGGGCTGTCGCCGATTTGGCGTCCTTGCCGTTATCCTGAAGACTCTAAAGGAGCAGCTTCGCATGCAGCACAAACTTCATGTCACCGCAGTCGTGGCCACCCCAGACGCTGACCTTGCGCCGGGTGCCTGCCGTGTTCCGTCTCATCAGGCGGTAGCCGGGTTCTTGCGCCCGTGGTGGGCCCTTGCGTTCTTTCTCCTCGCGCTCCTGGTGGCCTCACCGAGCAACGCCGCCATGGGTGACCCATCGCCCAGCGATCCGCCCTGGCTGACCGCCGCGCGCGCTGATCTCAAGGCACAGCGCTTTGAGCAGATGGCTGTGGCCCTGCGTGCGGCCAACGCTGTGGAAAGCGCCGATTGGCACAACCTGCTGGGCTACGCCTTGCGCAAGAAGTCGCCGCCCGACCTCGCCGATGCCGAAGTGCACTACAAGCGTGCCCTGGAGATCGAGCCCCGGCACCGTCTTGCGCTGGAGTACTACGGCGAACTGTTCCTCATGAAAGGCGACCTCGCCGGGGCTGAAGCCATGCTGGCCCGGCTGGACAAGGCCTGCCGCTTCGGCTGCGAGGAGTACCGAGACCTCAAGGCGGCCGTCGCCCGCTTCAAGACCCAGGCCGGCAAGGGCAAGTGACCGCGGCCCCAGCGCTCATCCATTGATTTCCGGAGATTCACCATGTCGATGCTGACCGAAGACCAGGCCATGGGCTACATGCACAAGCTGCTGGCTGCCATGGTGCAGGCCGGGGGCTCGGACTTGTTCATCTCGGTGGGTTCACCCCCCACCATGAAGGCCCACGGTACCTTGAACGCGCTGTCGCAGCAGAAGCTCAACCCGGACGTCACACGCATCCTGGCGCGTTCCATCATGAACGATCGCCAGCGCATCGAGTTCGACCGCGAGATGGAGTGCAACTTCGCCATCGTCGTACCCGAGGTCTCGCGTTTTCGCGTCAACGTGTACGTGCAGCAGACTCACGTGTCCATGGTGATCCGTGCCATCGCCAACGAAATTCCGAACGCCGACAAGCTCGGCCTGCCCGACGTGATGAAGGAGCTCATCCTCAGCAAGCGCGGGCTGGTCTTGCTGGTGGGTGGCACGGGCTCGGGCAAGTCCACCACGCTGGCCGCCTTGATTGACTACCGCAACGCCACGACCGCTGGCCACATCATCACAGTGGAAGACCCGATCGAGTATGTCCATGAGCCCAAGAAGTCGCTGGTCAGCCAGCGCGAGGTGGGGGTGGACACGCACTCCTGGGAGGCGGCGCTGAAGAACACGCTGCGTCAGGCGCCCGACGTCATCCTCATGGGCGAGGTGCGCGACCGCGAGACCATGGAGCACTCCATTGCCTTTGCCGAAACGGGCCACCTGTGTCTGGCCACGCTCCACGCCAACAACGCCAACCAGGCCATCGACCGCATCATCAACTTCTTCCCCGAGGAGCGCCGGCCGCAACTCCTGATGGACCTGTCGGCCAATCTGCGCGGCATCGTCTCGCAGCGCCTGATCCGCACCGAGGACGGCAAGAGCCGCAAGGCGGCCATCGAGATCATGATCAACACCCCCACCATCGCGGACAAGATCTTCAAGGGGCTGTTTCATGAGATCAAGCCGCTGATGGAGCGTGGCCGCGAGTCGGGCATGCGCACCTTCGACTGGGCACTGTTCGATCTCTACAACCAGGGCTTCATCGGTTACGACGAGGCGCTGCGCAACGCCGACTCTGCCAACGAGCTGCGGCTGAACATCAAGCTGCGCAGCAAGCGCGGGGCGCCTGCCGTGGGCATCGGCGCGGACGCTGAGCTCAGCTTTGACCAAGGCGTCACCGCCATCCCCGACCTGGACAAGGCCCGCAAGGAAGAATTGGAGCGCCAGGAGCAGCGCAAGCGCGATTTCGAGAAGAAGCAGGCCGAGGAAGCACGCTTGGCCAAGTTGGGTCAGTGACCCGGGCGTGTCCCGTAAGGTGTCGGGCTTCAGGGTCTCGGACCTTGGCCCATTGCCTGCAGCCTCCTGCCGTCTCGGGCTTGTCCAGACCTTTGCAGCCGCAACCGCCAAGAAAAAAAGCCCGTCGGGGAGACCGGCGGGCTGGGTATTTTGGTGGCGCTTCAGGGATTCGAACCCCGGACCTGCGGATTATGATTCCGTCGCTCTAACCGACTGAGCTAAAGCGCCAACAGCCACATATTATAGCGGCCGCACAGGTGTCCCGTGCCGGTCCCCTTGACGGCATTCCATGTTCAGCTTCTTCAAGAAAAAGACGGCCCCGGCGGCGAATACCGCGCCCGCGCCCGCGCCCGTGCCGCAGGCTCAGCCGGCCGCCATGGCGGACCAGGCGTCAGCACAGGTGGCTGCTTCAACTGCCTCGGGTGCCGAGCCCGATCCCAGCGCGCAGCGGGTGGGCTGGCTCGGTCGCTTGAAGGCCGGCCTGCGCAAGACGGGCCAGGGCATTGCGCAGGTGTTCACGGGCACGCGTATCGACGATGCGCTGTACGAAGAACTCGAATCGGCCCTCCTGATGGCTGACACCGGCCTGCCAGCCACCGAGCACCTGCTGGCTGACCTCAAACGTCGCGTCAAGGACACCAAGGCCACGGACCCCACGGCGGTCAAGGCATTGCTGGTCGATGCCTTGGCCGAGCTGCTCCGGCCGCTTCAGCGCCCGCTCGAGGTGGGGGCTGCCAGCCCCACCGTCTTCATGGTGGTGGGGGTCAATGGCGCGGGCAAGACCACCAGCATCGGCAAGCTTACCCATCACCTGGCTGCTGACGGGCAGAAGGTGCTGCTGGCGGCAGCTGACACCTTCCGCGCCGCTGCGCGGGAGCAGCTGGCGGTGTGGGGTGATCGCAACCGCGTGGACATCGTCAGCCAGCAAGGGGGCGACCCGTCGGCCGTGAGCTTTGATGCCGTGTCGGCCGGGCGGGCACGTGGTTGCGACGTGGTGATCGCCGACACCGCGGGTCGTCTGCCCACGCAGCAGCACCTGATGGAAGAGCTCAAGAAGATACGGCGCACCATCACCAAGGCGCAGGACGGTGCCCCACATGAGGTGCTGCTGGTGGTGGATGGCAACACGGGCCAGAACGCGCTGGCCCAAGTCAAGGCCTTCGACGCTTCGGTGCAACTCACCGGGCTCATCGTCACCAAGCTCGACGGCACGGCCAAGGGCGGTGTGCTCGCAGCCATTGCACGCTGGTGCTCGGCCGAAGGGCGGCCGTTGGCGGTTTACTTCATCGGCGTGGGCGAGCAGCTGGCCGATCTCCAGCCCTTCGACGCCCGGGAGTTCGCCCAGGCCCTGGTGCAATAGGGTTCAGGCCCTCAGCGCGGCATGCCCGGCATCCCCGGGAAGCCGCCGCCCATGCGGCGCATCATCTTCATCAGGCCGCCGCCCTTCATCTTCTTCATCATGTCGCGCATCTGCTCGAACTGGTTGAGCATGCGGTTGACCTCCTGCACCTGCACGCCGGCCCCGGTGGCGATGCGGCGCTTGCGCGAGGCTTTGATGAGCTCGGGCTTGCGCCGCTCCAGCGGCGTCATCGAGCAGATGATGCCCTCCATGCGGCGCACGTCGCGCTCGGCCTTGCCGAGGTCCGCACCGGCCGCGCGTGAGGCCAACTGCGAGGGCAGCTTGTCCATCAGTCCGGCCAGGCCGCCCATGTTCTTCATCTGAGAGATCTGCGACAGGAAGTCGTTCAGGTCGAAGGCGTCACCGCTCTTGACCTTGTCGGCCAGCTTCTGGGCCGCCGCCAGATCCACGCCCTTTTGCACTTCCTCCACCAGGGCGACGATGTCGCCCATGCCCAGGATGCGCCCTGCGTGGCGTTCGGCGTCAAAGGCCTCCAGGCCGTCGATCTTCTCTGATACCCCGGCGAACTTGATCGGCACGCCAGTGATCTGGCGCACCGACAGTGCCGCACCGCCGCGGGAGTCGCCGTCAAGCTTGGTCAGCACCACGCCCGTCAGGGGCAGGGCTTCCCTGAACGCGCGGGCAGTGTTCACCGCGTCCTGGCCTTGCATGGCGTCCACCACGAACAAGGTCTCCACCGGGTTCAGTGCCGCGTGCAGCTGGCGGATTTCCGCCATCAAGGCCTCGTCGATGGCCAGCCGGCCAGCGGTGTCCACCAGCAGCACATCGAAGTAGTGGCGCTTGGCGTAGTCCAGCGCGGCGCGTGCGATGTCGGCCGGCTTCTGGTCGGGCGCGCTCGGGAACCACTCGGCCCCGGCCTGCGCCGTCACGGTCTTCAATTGCTCGATGGCCGCGGGGCGGTAGACGTCGGCAGAGACGGTCAGCACCTTCTTGCGGCGCTTCTCGATCAAGTGCTTGGCCAGCTTGGCGGTGGTAGTGGTCTTGCCCGCGCCCTGCAGGCCGGCCATCAACACCACCGCCGGAGGCTGCGTGGCCAGATTGATGTCGGCCACGCCCTCGCCCATGGTGGCGGCCAATTCCTTGTTCACGATGCCCACCAGGGCCTGCCCGGGGTTCAGCGAACCCGCCACCTCCTGGCCCAGCGCCTTGTCCTTGACGCGCGCAATGAAGTCGCGCACCACGGGCAGCGCCACATCGGCCTCCAGCAGCGCCATGCGCACTTCGCGCAGCATCTCCTGCACGTTGTCTTCGGTGATGCGGGCCTGGCCCCGCATGGTCTTGACCAGGCGTGAGAGGCGATCGGTGAGGGTGGTGGCCATCGGGTCGGGCCGCCTTGCGTTGTGGGGCGGCTGGGTGGCTGGAGGAGGGGGCATCCGCAGGTGTCCGCTCGGCAAACCCGAACGTACACTGCAGCAGATGATTCTATCGACCGGGGTTCCGAGCGGATGGCCGTTGCTGCTGGCGGCGCTGGCGGTGCTGGCATACATCCTGTCGATGCTGGGCGGCTCTGGCCGCCTGGACCGCGTGGCCCTGCCTGCCTTCGTGGTGGCGGTGGCGGCGCATGCAGCCATGCTCTTGAGCGAGATCGGCAGCCTGGGTTTCCATGGCGGGGCGGCCCGCCTGGGCTTTGGTCCCGTGCTGTCGCTCACCGTCTGCGTCGCCCTGGCCATCCATGCCTTGGATGGTCGTTTCATCACCGTGGTGCTGGTGCGGCGCCTGCTCGCTTGCATGGGGGTGGCGGCGGTCGCGCTGGAGTGCCTGTTCCCTGGTGAAGCGCGCACGCTGGGGTCGCCCTGGGCGCCCTTGCACTGGCTGCTGGGTGTGGCGAGCTACGGCCTTCTGGGGGCGGCTGTCCTTCACGGCTTGTTGCTGGACGCCGCGGAGAGGCGTCTGCGTTTGCGTCGTGGCGCCATGCCCGGCCTGGTGGGCGTGCCGCTGCTGCAGATCGAGCGCATCACTTTCCGCTTCGTGGAAGCCGGCTTTGCTGTGCTGTCGGCCGCCATCGGGCTGGGCATTGCCACCTCCACCGACTGGCGCTGGGACCACAAGACGGTGCTGTCGCTGCTGGGCTGGGGCATCTTTGCCCTGCTGCTCGTGGGCCGCCACGGCCGGGGCTGGCGCGGACGGCAAGCCACGCGCTGGTTGTATGCAGGCGCCCTGGTGCTGCTGCTGGCGTATGTGGGGTCACGGTTTGTGCTGGAGGTCCTGCTCTCCCGCACCTTGGCTTGATCGGTGGTGTGCCGATGAAGTACCTGCTCGTTCTGTTGGTGGTCGGTGTGGGCCTGTGGCTGTTGTCAGCCCGGTTCCGTGCAGGCGCCAAAGGGCCCAAGGATCCAACAAGCTCGCAGGGTGCTGCCAGATCGGATGGCGGGCCTGCGGCTCCTGGGTCGTCCCGCGAAACGCCTGCTGGCCAGTCGCCTACGGGGGAGCCCCGGCAGATGGTGGCTTGCGGCCATTGCGGCGTTCACCTGCCTGCTGACGAAGCGGTTTACGCGGACCAGGTTCCCTACTGTGGCGCGGCGCATCTG
>CAISJH010000368.1 GCA_903885585.1 uncultured beta proteobacterium | reverse complement strand
TGACGCTGATCGGCTTCGGCAACGGCCGCGAGCGCGGCCTGCGCGTTATTCACGGTCTGGACCTCGAAACCCAGGCGCTGCAGCATCTCGGCCAGCACCTGGCGGGCGTTGGCGTTGTCGTCCACCACCAGCAAGCGCTGTCCCGCCACGCGTTCGCTGCGGGCGAGCAGGGGGGCCGCGCGGCGGCAGCGGCCCAGGCGGGCCGTGAACCAGAAGGTGGATCCCTGGCCCAGGCGGCTGTCCACCCCCACGTTGCCACCCATCAATTCAGACAGCTTGCGCGCGATGGCCAGGCCCAGCCCGGTGCCACCATATCGCCTGCTGGTGGAGGTGTCGGCCTGCTGAAAGCTCTGGAACAGGTGGCCGATCTGGTCTTCGGACAGACCGATGCCCGTGTCGCGCACGGCAAAGCGCAGGGTGACGTGATCCTGGTCCTGATGCACCAGGGTTACCGACACCTGGATCTCACCCTGGCTCGTGAACTTGATAGCGTTGTTGGCGTAGTTGATGAGCACCTGGCCCAGGCGCAGCGGGTCGCCCACCACCAGGTCAGGGACGTCGGGCGCCACGTTGAAAATCAGCTCCAGGCCTTTGGCCGACGCCTTGTCGGCCAGCAGATTGGCCAGGTTGTCCAGCACCGACGCGACGGGAAAGTCGATGTGCTCCAGGGCCAGCTTGTCGGCCTCGATCTTGGAGAAGTCCAGGATGTCGTTGATGATGCCGAGCAGGTGGTGCGATGACTGCTGGATCTTCTGCAGATAGTCCGCCTGACGCTCGTCCTGCGCGCTGTGAAGGGCCAGGTGCGTCATGCCGACGATGGCGTTCATCGGCGTACGGATCTCATGGCTCATGTTGGCGAGGAAGTCGCTCTTCATGCGCGAGGCATCCTCCGCCCGGTCCTTGGCGTCGCGCAGTTCGGCCTCGCGGGCCTGGAGCAAGGCATTGGCCTGGGCCAGATCGGCCGTGCGCTGCATCACCCGCTCTTCCAGAGAGTCGTTCAGGTCGCGGTAGGCCGCCTCGGAACGCTGGCGCTCGGTGACGTCGCGCAGGATCACGGTCAGCAAGTCTTCCCCCTCGATGCGCACGCGCGAGATGGACGCCTCGGCCGGGAACTCCTCGCCCGTGGAGCGCAGGCCGTGAACCAGGGTCTGGCGGCCCATCACGCGGGTGGTCTCGCCCGTCTGTGCAAAGCGCTCCATCAATTTCAGGTGCGTGGCGCGAAAGCGCTCGGGCAGCAGCATCTCGAGGTTGCGGCCCACTACGTCGCCCTGCGCGTAGCCGAACATGCGGGCGCCTGCGGGATTGATCATGCGAACGCCGTAGACCGAGTCCACGGTGATGATGCAGTCCATGGCGGCATCGACCACGGCACTGTGGCGTGCCGCGCTGGCCTGCAGTTCCTGCCGGGCCTGCTGAATGCGCGCGGTCATCTCGTTGAAGTTGCGCGCCAGCTCGGCCACTTCGCGGGGGCCATCCTCGGGTACCGGTTCGCTGACCTGGCCACGCGCCGCAAACTCCATGCTGGCTTTCTCCAGGCGCGACAGCGGCGTGGTCACGCGCGACCGCATCAACCAGGCCAGCAGCAGCATCACCACGGCCGACAGGCCCAACTGGCGCATCAGATGATGCAGGGACTCGTGCTGTGCGACTGCGATCTGGTGACTCAGGTCCAGATCCACCAAGATGGCACCGTGCGCCAGGTTGCGCATGCGGGCCTCCGAGGTGCGTTCGTCATAGGGCACCACCACACGGATGCGGCGGCCATCGGCAGACTCCACGACCTCCCGCACATGGCCCGCCACCACGCGCTGGAACAAGGCATCGTCGAAATCGGGGATCACCTTGGCGGCCACCTCGCCACGCCAGGCCAGACGGCTGGCCAGGGCCACCGTGCCGTCGGGGTCGATCATGGCGATCAAGGCCACGTTGTCCTCAGACGCCTCGATGGTGAGGTCGGAAGCCAGCGTGGAAGCCGCGCCGAGCGAAGCCCGCTCGGCACTGCGCGCCACCTCGGACGCCGAGGACAGTGCGTCATGGCGCGCATCCGCGCGCAGGCCCTCCTGGGCCCGAAAGACCGAGTCCACCGTGGACATCACCAGCGCCGTGGCCAGCACCACCATCAAGGCGATGGGCAGCGCCACCTGCAGACTGAAGACTGGCTTGGTGCGCATCAGGCCTGGGGCAGGAAGCGGGCGTCCACCAACTGCTCGAACGAGGCCGACCGCTCCAGCAGCCGGCGCTCGACCATCAGCTGCTGCAGCGCCTGGACCGTGCTGTCGAAGCGCCCCCCGGGGCGCAGCATCTCGCGGCAGGCGGCCGCATCAGGCAGCCTGAGGCCCCGATAGCTGGAGGGCACCTCCTGCGGAGTCAGTTGCAGGCGCGCGGCCATCAGCTTGGAGCCCAGAACAGGATCGCGACGGTAGAGCGCCAGCGCCTGGTAGTGGGCGGCCACCAGGCGGGCCACGGCCTTGGGGCGCTTGACGATCACCTCCTGCCGCACAGCCAGCACGTCCACGATGCGATCGGGCACGCGCGTGCTGTCGTACACACGCACGGCGCCCAGCGCCTCCAGCTGCGACACCCAGGGCTCGAAGGTGACCACGGCGTCCACCTTCTCCGACTGGAACATCATCACGCTCTGATCGGCGGTGAAGGGGACCTTGACCACATCCTCCACCCGCAGAGAGGCCGCCTGCAGCACGGCGTCCAGCATGACCACGCCCATGGCGTTGTCCTCGGCTGCCACGCGGCGGCCGCGCAGCTGCTGCGGCGTCGTGATGCCGGCCCGTGCCATCACGGCATCGGCTCCTTCGGAGACATCCAGCACCGCCACGATGCGCAAGTCCACCCCCTTGGCACGCATACCCATGACCTCGTCCACCGTCAACGTGGCGGCATCGAGCCGGTTCTCCTCCACCAAACGCAGGTTGTCGGTGGACGAGAGCAGCTCCACCAGCCGCACCTCCTCGGGTTTCAGCAGGCCCGACTCCCGCGCCAGAAACAGGAACTCGTAGCCGGGGAAGACGATAGTACCGACCTTCAACGGAGGGTCGGGGTCGCCGCATCCCGACAGGACGCCCAGGCTGGCCCACAAGGCACTGCCGGCGGCCAGGCCCAGAGCGCGGCGACGGGGTGTGGAGACCGCCGGCTCTGCAGACGCACTCGCTACCACCACCGGAGCAACTGGCGCTGGGCAGGCATCGGAGGCCGGGCGGTCGAACACGTCGCGCATCTCTGAACTATAGAAGCAGGCTGCGCCCAGGCCAGCAGCGCCGCCGAGGCAGGCACGGGACGGCTGGCACCGTCATCACAAAAAAGGGCCGCCCGAAG
>CAISJH010000367.1 GCA_903885585.1 uncultured beta proteobacterium | reverse complement strand
GAAACGGGTCACCCGAGATCAGGAAGCTGCGCAGGTACCACCCCCCACCCACGATGGAAACCGCCAGCGCGTAACGCCAGGCGGCACGCCAGCGCAGGCTGGGGATCAGCAACACCGCCCATCCGATCAGAAAGGCGCACAGGCCGCCAAAGGTCTTGGTCGATGCCGCTGTACCGGCAAAGAGAGCACACAGCCAGACCCACGGCAGCTGGGCAGCATGCCCAGCTGCCTGGCTGGCCATCCACAGGCACAGCAGCGCAGCCCACACCCACAGCATGAGCAAATGGTCCACGTACGCGTAGCCCAGGGCCTCGCCGAGTGGCGCGAACTGCGCAAACACCCCAAGGCTCAGCGCACCGGCGACCCAAGAGCCACCAGCATGCCGCGCCAGGCTGAACAACCCCAGCGCCGTGAGCGCCACCGGCACGGCGCCGGCCAGCACTTGGGCGTGGATTTCCCCACCGGACATCAGGCCCACCGCGAACAAGAGTTGCGGGTGGTGTGGAAACAGTGGGAAGCGCAGGTTGGGGTTCATCGAGATCCCCGCGCCTTCCAGATAGTGCCGGGCGTACGGCAGGTGGTAGCTCGTGTCGTCCCACATCCCTGGGGGCCGGATGCACCACCAAGTGAGCGCCACCAACAGGCACGCGAAACCCCAGAGCTCGAGGGCGTCCTCCCGAGGCGCCCCAGGCCGCGCGGGCCCCGCCTCAAGACGGGCGGCAAGCTGCCTTGAACGCCACAAGTGCGCCAGGGATGTGGCCACCAGCAACGCCGTGACCGTGGCGACGACACCAGCCGTCAGCAGACCCGCCAGGCCCAGAACGAACAGCACCGAGTTCCAGACCGCCCAGCCGCTGGCCATCCAGAAAAAACACCGCAGCCCCGCTGAGGACGCAGACCGGGAGCCGCCAGGCCAACTTGCGGCCGCGGGCTCTTGGCCTGGAAGCTTCAAGCCCAGGCGGTCCAGCAACGCTCGGCCTAAAGCCGCCGCAAGCACACAGCCCAGCAGTGCGCTGAAGGCGTGGTAGACCGCTACCTCTGCGATGGGCAGAAGCAAAGCCAACCCCTCACCCTCTGGTGGTCAGCCAGATGCCGGCCACGATGAGTGCGATACCCAGCACGTAATTCATGCTGAACCGCTCACCAAAGAGCCAGTGGCTGGCCAAGGGCACGAAGACGAAGGCCAGAGCCATCAGCGGGTAAATCTTGCCCAGCTCCGCCCGCTGAAGCACCCAGATCCATGCCAGCGTGGTGGTGCCGTACAGCGTCATCGCCGCAGCGAAGAGCACCACGGTGCGGGTGGCCCAGGGGCCCTCCACGCGCAAAGACTCGGCACAGAGCTTGAACAACAGCTGACCCGCCGCGATGCCCGCCACGCAGACCAGGGCAATGAGCTTGGTGATCACGAGAGCTTTCGCCAGAAGGTCTGCAGCGGCACGCGGGGGGTGTTGGCCATGTCGTGTCCGATGAAGGACAGCAGCAACTGCAGGCCCAACAGCAGCGGCAGGCCCGACAACATCACCGTGCCCGCCGTGGCCACCTGCCCCGTGGCCAACGAGTCGGCCCAGCGCCAGGCACCAAACACCAGACCAAAGGTCATCATCGCGGCGCCAATAGGCAGTTGCAACGACGCCAGGGACATGTCGCGCAGGTAGTAGTTGTAGAAGATGCGCTTGAGCGTATTGCGCGCATGCTTGAAAGCGAACTCACCCAGGATGCGGCTGATGCGCAGATGGCTGGTCTCGTCGCCATAGCGCGCGTCCATGGGCACGTCCACCACTACCGCGCGCAAGGTGTTGAGCCGGAACAGCATGTCGGTCTCGAAGAAGTAGCGTCGGCTGATCTTGCCAAAATTCATCCTGGCAGCGGCCGCTCTGTGAATGGCGGTGTAGCCATTGGTGGGGTCGAAGAGATCCCAGTAGCCGGTGGACAACTTGGCCATGAAGGACAACGCAGCGTTGCCCACCAGGCGCAGAGCCGGCATCTGACCAATCTGTTCCAGGTCAAAGAAGCGGTTGCCCTTGGCGTAGTCGGCCACCCCCGCTGCAATCGGCGCGACAAAGCGCTCGATGAGCGCAGGGTCCATCTGACCATCACCGTCCACCTTGACGAACACGTCAAAACCCTCTTCAAGCGCCGCGCGGTAGCCCGTCATGACGGCACCCCCAACGCCCTGATTCTGCGCATGGCGCAGCACACGCACCCGCGGGTCACTGCAGTGACGCTCGACGAAATCTCCAGACTTGTCAGGGCAGGCGTCATCCACCACGAAGATGCGCCCCACCTCCGCGCCCACCGCGTCGATGACCTTCAGCACATGCCGCGTCACCCGGTAGGAAGGGATCACCACGGCCACCCGCATCGCGGCCGGCTCACCCCTGACAGTTGGGCTCAAGGCGTGACCTCGAAGACCCCCAGTTCCACCCGCTGCCCGCTGGGCAGGAGCTTCAAGTACACCGGGTACTTTCCAGGCTTGGCAATCAGCTCGGGTGGCACCTCAGCACTGCCACCCTCGTCAGGCTTGATGGCCATGCCGGATAGGCGGGTCTGATCAAACCAGACCTCCACACTCGGGGCGCTGTGAATGCCGCGCTGCTCAAACCACAGGGCGGAATTGCCGCTCTTCTGCACGGCAAAGCCGACACCCGCCTTGGTGCCTTGCGGCCCCCACTTGAGGATGGTGACCGCCGGCGCCGCTGTCACGGGTGCGGGTGCCGCAGAGGGTGCGACAGGAGATGCGCCAGGCACCGGAGCCTTGGGCGCAGCCGAATCAGAGCAAGCAGCCAGAAGGCCAAGCCCCATGAACACGGCAGCAGCCAGGAGGGAAGATCTGGAAAGATTCGAAAGGTTCATATCCATCAGCTTTCAAGCAGTCAATGTCCATTCTGAAGGGCCAATCGGCCTCAAGACCCCAGCGCAGTACCCACACGCGCCATCAAACCCTCGTCCACGCGCCCCGCCAGCGCCTCCAGCTTGACGGCCGCCATCAAGGTCATGTAGCGCGCCTGCGCCAGATCGCGCAGCACCTGCATGCGCTGCTGCTCGGCGTTGAGCACATCCACCACGGTGCGCGTGCCGGCCAGCACACTCTTGCGCGCGGAGTCCACCGCCACATCGGCCGAACGCACCGCCACTTCCAGCGCACGCACGCGTGCCATGCCCTCGGTCACGCCACGGTGCTCCTTGTGCACGCGGATGCCCAGATCCAGGCGAAGCGCCTCCAGCAGCTCGCCCATGCGCAGGTACTCCGCCTGCGCCTGTCGAGACACGCTGTCCACATAACCACCTTGGTAGATGGGCACATTCAGTTGCAGGCCCACGCTGCCGTTGACATAGCCCGACTGCGGTGCATTGAAGTTCTCGCTGCGCGAGCGCTGCAACTGCGCCACCAGGTCCAGCGTGGGCAGGTGGCCGGCACGCGCCTTGGCCATCTCCTCGCGGGCGGCCTCGCGCTGGGCCTGCAGGCTGCGCACCTCGGGGCTGGCGGCCACCGCCAAGGCCACCCACTCATCGACTGACGCAGGCTGCGGCGCCTGCAAGACCAGGCGCGCGGGGTCCAGCCGTGCCAACTCGCCCACGGGGCGGTTCACCAGGGCCTGCACCTGCCGGCGCGACAAGTCCAGCTGCTGCAGCGCTTCCAGTTCCTGTGCGCGGTTGAGGTCCAGGCGAGCCTGCACTTCGTCCACATCGGTGCGGGTACCGAAGCCCGCAGCCAGGCCCTTGCGGGCCGCATCCAGCTGGGTGGTGAGAAATGCCTTCTGCGACTGCACCAAAGCGAGTTGGTCTCGCGACAGCATGGCCTCCAGGAAGATACCGGTGACCCGGACGCCCAAGTTCTGCGTCTCGCGGGCCAGCACGGCCTCGGCGTCCTGCACCAGGTAGCCCGCCTGGCGCACTGCCGCCTCCTGTGGCTGGCGGTAAAGCGGCTGGCGCAGCGTGAGTGTCTCGTTCTGGCTGAAGTAGCGCTCGTTGGTGGTCTGGGCCTGGCCCAGAAAGTTCACCGAGTCACGCTCGGAGTCATTCTTGAACCGGCTGGCCGTGAAGGACAGGCTCGGACGCAACTGCGCCTGGGCCTGAGGCAGCCGCTCGCGGCCCACCACCG
>CAISJH010000366.1 GCA_903885585.1 uncultured beta proteobacterium | reverse complement strand
CATCGCCAAGACCACGCGGCTGAAGGGTGCGCGCATCACCACCGACATGGTCACCGTCACCGGCACCGAGAACCTGCTGATGGCCGCCACGCTGGCCGAAGGCGAGACGGTGCTGGAAAACGCCGCGCAGGAGCCCGAGATCCCTGACCTGGCCGAGATGCTGATCGGCATGGGTGCGCGCATCGAGGGCCAAGGTACCAGCCGCATCCGCATCCAGGGCGTGGACGCGCTGCACGCGCCGGCCACGCCGCACCGCATCATCCCGGACCGCATCGAGACCGGCACCTTCCTGTGCGCCGTGGCGGCCGCCGGTGGTGATGTCACCTTGCGCGGCGCGCGCGCTTCTCACTTGGACGCCGTGCTGGACAAGCTGCGCGAGGCTGGGGCGGTGATCGAGTCTGGTGAGGACTGGATCCGCGTGCGCGCCGAGGGCCGGCCCCGCGCAGTGAGCTTCCGCACCAGCGAGTACCCTGCCTTCCCCACGGACATGCAGGCGCAGTTCATGGCGGTGAACTGCATCGCTGAAGGTGCGGCCAAGGTGTCGGAGACCATCTTCGAGAACCGCTTCATGCATGTCAACGAACTGCTGCGGCTGGGCGCGAACATACAGATTGACGGCCACACCGCGGTGGTGCAGGGCGTGCCGCGTCTGTCCGGCGCCACGGTCATGGCCACCGACTTGCGGGCCTCGGCCAGCTTGGTCATCGCGGGCCTGGTGGCCGAGGGCGAGACCGTGGTGGACCGCATCTACCACCTCGACCGGGGTTACGACCGCATGGAAGACAAGCTGCGCGGCGTGGGCGCAGACATTGAGCGCCTGAAGTGAATTCTGAACGGGCCGCCACCATGATCACGCTCGCACTGTCCAAGGGCCGCATCTTCGAGGAGACGCTGCCTTTGCTGCGCGCCGCCGGCATCGAGGTGCTGGAAGACCCGGAGAAGAGCCGCAAGCTCATCCTGCCCACCAACCGCGACGACGTTCGGGTGGTGCTGGTGCGCGCCACCGATGTGCCCACCTACGTGCAGCATGGTGGCGCTGATCTGGGCGTGGCCGGCCTGGACACCCTGCTGGAGCACGATGACCACGGCCTGTACCGCCCGCTGGACCTGAAGATCGCGCGCTGCCGAATGAGCGTGGCAGCTCCCGTGGCCTTCGACTACGCGCGCGCCGTGCGCCAGGGCTCGCGCATCCGCGTGGCCACCAAGTACACCCAGATTGCCCGCCAGCACTTCAGCGACAAGGGCGTGCACGTGGACCTGATCAAGCTCTACGGTTCCATGGAACTCGCCCCGCTGACGGGCCTGGCCGACGCCATCGTCGACCTGGTGTCCACCGGCAGCACGCTCAAGGCCAACCACCTGGTGGAGGTGGAGCACATCATGGACATCAGCGCGCGGCTGGTGGTCAACCAGGCGTCGCTCAAGCTCAAGCAGGCCCCCATCCGGGCCTTGATCGATGCGTTTGCGGGGGCCTTGCGATGAGCCTCGCCTTGCGCCGCCTGTCCACGGCTGCCCCGGGCTTCGAGGCTGACTTCCAGCGCGTGTTGCATTGGTCGGCCGAGACGGATACCGCTATCGAGCAGCGTGTGGCTGCGATCCTCGAAGATGTGCGCACGCGCGGTGACTCTGCCGTGCTGGATTACACGGCCCGCTTCGACGGTCTGGCCGCGGCTTCCGTGGCGGCCCTGGAGATCGGGCAGGACGAACTGCAGGCCGCGCTCGCCCGCATCACCCCGGCCCAGCGGCAGGCCCTGCAGTTGGCAGCTGATCGCGTGCGCCGCTATCACGAGCGCCAGTTGGAGGCCTGTGGCCGCAGCTGGAGCTACCGCGACGAAGACGGCACCTTGCTGGGCCAGAAGGTCACGCCGCTGGACCGTGTGGGCTTGTACGTGCCCGGCGGCAAGGCGGCCTACCCCTCCAGCGTCCTGATGAACGCCGTGCCGGCCCACGTGGCCGGCGTGGGCGAGATCATCATGGTAGTGCCCACGCCGGTGCGCGGCAGCGTGGCGACCGGGGGTACAGGCGGGGCAGGGTCTGTGTCGGGCGGCGGTGCGGCCACCGCTGCCGTGGGTGAGCGCAATGACCTGGTGCTGGCCGCGGCGGCCGTGGCGGGCGTGAACCGCGCCTTCACCATTGGCGGCGCACAGGCCGTGGCGGCGCTGGCGTTTGGGACCGCCACCATCCCGCGCGTTGACAAGATCACCGGTCCGGGCAACGCCTATGTGGCCAGCGCCAAGCGCCGCGTCTTCGGCCAGGTGGGCATCGACATGATCGCAGGCCCCAGCGAGATCCTGGTGTTGGCCGATGGCAGCACGCCGCCCGACTGGGTGGCCATGGACCTCTTCAGCCAGGCCGAGCACGACGAACTGGCGCAGAGCATCCTGCTGTGCCCCGATGCCGCCTACATCGACGCGGTGGCCGAGGCCATCGAGCGGCTGCTGCCCGGCATGCCGCGGCGCGATGTGATCCGCGCTTCGCTGGAAGGCCGGGGCGCGCTGATCCACACACAGTCCATGGACGAGGCTTGCGCCATCAGCAACCGCATCGCGCCCGAGCATCTGGAGGTCAGCTCGGCCGACCCCCACCGCTGGGAGCCGCTGCTCAAGCACGCCGGCGCTATCTTCCTGGGCGCCTACACCAGCGAGAGCCTGGGCGACTACTGCGCCGGCCCCAACCACGTGCTGCCCACCTCGGGCACGGCGCGCTTCTCGTCACCGCTGGGTGTGTACGACTTCCAGAAGCGCAGCAGCCTGATCGAGGTCAGCGAAGCCGGCGCCCAGCTGCTGGGCCCGATTGCGGCCGAGCTGGCCTACGGCGAAGGGCTGCAGGCCCATGCACAGGCCGCCGAGATGCGACTGCACCCGCGGAACAAGCCATGACCACTCTTTCGCTGACCGACCGCATGCGCCACACCCTGCGCCAGGACGTGCAGTCCATGCACGCCTACGCCGTGCAGCCCAGCGCCGGCTTCGTCAAGCTGGACGCGATGGAGAACCCCTTCACGCTGCCGCCCGCCTTGCAGCGTGAGCTGGGCGAGCGCCTTGCGCGCGTGGCCATCAACCGCTATCCCGGGGCCGGCAACGCCGCACTGGCGCAGGAACTGGCCCGTCACGTCGGCCTGCCCGAGGGCTGCGCCCTGACCATGGGCAATGGCTCCGACGAGCTGATCGACATGCTGTCCGTGGCTTGCATGAAGCCGGGCGCCAGCGTGCTGGCCCCCTTGCCCGGCTTCGTGATGTACGAGATGAGCGCGAAGCTGCGCGGCTTGGCCTTCGTCGGCGTGCCGTTGACCGCCGCGTTCGAGCTCGACGTCGATGCGATGCTGGCCGCCATCGAGCTGCACCGTCCGGCGCTGACCTACATCGCCTACCCCAACAACCCCACGGCCAACCTCTTCGATGACGCGGCGATCGACCGCGTGGTAGCCGCGGTGGGTGCGCAGCAGGGCTTGGTGGTGATGGACGAGGCCTACCAGCCCTTTTCTTCGCGCACCTGGATGCAGAAGATGGCCGCCCACCCGCACGTGCTGGTGCTGCGCACGCTGTCGAAGTTCGGTCTGGCCGGGGTTCGCCTGGGGTACCTGTGCGGCGCCAAGCCGCTGATCGCCGAGATCGACAAGGTGCGCCCGCCCTACAACGTGGGCTCGCTCAACGCCGAGGCGGCGCGCTTTGCGCTGGAGCATGCTGATGAATACGAGCGCCAGGCAGTCGTGCTGCGCGCGCAGCGCGAGCGCCTGCAGGCCGCCTTGCGCGAGATGCCCGGTGTTACGGCCTTCCCGAGCGAGGCCAACATGATCCTCGTGCGCGTGCCGGATTCAGCCCGTGCCTTCGAGGGCCTGAAGGCGCGCGGTATCCTGGTCAAGCACATAGCCAGCCTGCACCCGCTGTTGGCCAACTGCTTGCGCCTGACGGTCGGTGCGCCCGAGGAGAACGACGGCATGCTCGCTGCCTTGAAGGAGAGCCTGTGAACGAGAGTCCGACCATGAACCGTACCGCTGACGTCACGCGCAACACCAAGGAGACGCAGATCCGCGTCCGCGTCGATCTCGACGGCACGGGGCAGGCGCAACTGTCCACCGGCATCGGCTTCTTCGACCACATGCTGGACCAGATCGCCCGCCACGGCCTGATCGACCTGCTGATTGACGCCAAGGGCGACCTGCACATCGACGGCCACCACACGGTGGAAGACGTGGGCATCACGCTGGGCATGGCTTTCGCCCAGGCGGTGGCCGACAAGCGTGGCATCACGCGTTACGGTCACGCCTACGTGCCGCTGGACGAAGCGCTGTCGCGCGTGGTGGTGGACTTTTCCGGCCGCCCGGGCCTGCACATGAACGTGCCCTTCAAGGCCGGCGCCATCGGTGGCTTTGACACCCAGCTGGCCTTCGAGTTCTTCCAGGGCTTTGTCAACCATGCTTTGGTCACGCTGCACATCGACAACCTCAAGGGCGAGAACGCGCACCATCAGTGCGAGACCGTGTTCAAGGCCTTCGCCCGGGCGCTGCGCATGGCGTTGACGCCGGACCCGCGCTCGGCCGGCGTCATCCCGTCCACCAAGGGGACGTTGTGAAATGAGCGTGATGGGCCGCTTTCGGGCGCTCCTGCCAGAGCGCACAGGATCAAGAGTCATCGCATGACCCGCACGGTAGCCGTCGTCGACTACGGCATGGGCAACCTGCGCTCGGTGTCGCAAGCCGTGGCCCATGTGGCGCGTGAGCTGGATGTGCGGGTGGTCGTCACCGCCAACCCCGAGGAGGTGTTGGCGGCCGAGCGTGTGGTGCTGCCAGGGCAGGGCGCGATGCGTGACTGCATGCGCGAACTGCACGATTCGGGGTTGAAGGAGGCCGTGCTGGATGCCGCGGCCAACAAGCCTTTGATGGGCGTGTGCGTGGGCATGCAGATGCTGCTGGACCACAGCGAGGAGCAGGACACCCCCGGCCTGGGTCTGATTCCCGGACGCGTGGTCCGATTCCGCCTGGAAGGCCAGCTGCAGCCCGACGGCAGCCGCTTCAAGGTGCCGCAGATGGGCTGGAACCAGGTCTTTGCGATGGATCAGGGCCCCCAGGGTCGGCATCCGGTCTGGGCCGGTGTGCCCGACGGTGCCTGGTTCTACTTCGTCCACAGCTACTTTGCCGAAACGTCGCAGGCGCGCCACTGTGCGGCGCAGACGGATTACGGCGGACGCTTTACCTGTGCGGTGGCGAGGGATAACATTTTCGCTACCCAATTCCACCCTGAGAAGAGCGCCGAGCACGGACTGGCGCTGTACCGCAACTTTCTGCACTGGAAGCCCTGAACCGACCCGGCCGAACCCACGCTCCCCGCGCCCGGCGCCTGCACCGATTCACGGTTTCCCTGCCTCGTTTTTCCACCACGCTCTGCCCCGAGCCATGCTGCTGATCCCTGCCATCGATCTGAAGGACGGCCAATGCGTCCGCCTTCAACAAGGAGACATGAGCGTCTCCACCACCTTCGGCGACAACCCTGCGGCCATGGCGCGGCGCTGGCTGGATGCCGGTGCACGGCGTCTGCACCTGGTGGATCTGAACGGTGCCTTCGCCGGCAAGCCGGTGAACGAGGGCGCCATCAAGGCGATCCTGCGGGAGGTGGGTGACGAGATACCGGTCCAGCTGGGCGGCGGCATCCGTGATCTGGACACGATCGAACGCTACCTGGACGCCGGTATCAGCTACATCATCATCGGCACGGCTGCTGTCAAGAACCCCGGTTTCCTGAAAGACGCCTGCAGCGCTTTCGGCGGCCACATCATCGTGGGCCTGGATGCCAAGGACGGCAAGGTGGCCACCGACGGCTGGAGCAAGCTCACCGGCCATGAGGTGGTGGACCTGGCGCGCAAGTTCGAGGACTATGGCGTTGAAGGCGTGATCTACACCGACATCGGTCGCGACGGCATGCTCACAGGCATCAACATCGAGGCCACCGTCAAGCTGGCGCAGTCCCTCAGCATCCCGGTCATCGCCTCGGGCGGTCTGTCCGACATGGCCGACATCGAGCGCCTGTGTGCTGTGCAGGGCGAAGGCGTGGACGGCGTCATCTGTGGCCGCTCCATCTACACCGGGACCTTGGACTTCACCGCGGCCCAGGCGCGCGCCGACGCTCTCGCCGGCGGCTGACGCAAGCCCGCATGCTGGCCAAACGCATCATTCCCTGCCTGGACGTGACGGGCGGCCGTGTCGTCAAGGGCGTCAACTTCGTGGAGTTGCGCGACGCCGGTGACCCGGTGGAGATCGCTGCGCGCTACAACGAGCAGGGCGCGGACGAACTCACCTTCCTCGACATCACCGCCACTTCCGATGGTCGGGATCTCATCCTGCACATCATCGAGGCGGTGGCCTCGCAGGTGTTCATCCCGCTGACGGTGGGCGGCGGGGTGCGCACTGTCGACGATGT
>CAISJH010000365.1 GCA_903885585.1 uncultured beta proteobacterium | reverse complement strand
GTGGGCGGCACCATGGACGAGCATATCCACCGCGTTGAGGAGTTGTTCAGCGCCGCCAAGACCGAGTTCAAGCACCTGGAGTTCTATTACTTCCACAACTGCGTCTACGACTTCATGTGGAAGAACAACCGCCGCCGCTTCAGCGAGAAGTTCCCGACCTGGGACGTGATCCGCAAGTACAACAAGGACTACAAGCTGATCTTCGTGGGCGATGCCACCATGAGCCCCTATGAGATCCTGCAGCCCGGCGGCAGTGTGGAATACAACAACGAGGAAGCGGGGGCCGAGTGGCTGCAGCGCCTCACGCACGCCTTCCCGAAGTTCGCCTGGATCAACCCCGAGCCGCAAGGCGTATGGCAGTACCGACAGAGCATTGCAGTGGTGCAGCAGCTGATGAGCCAGCGCATGTTCCCTCTGACGCTGGCCGGGCTGGAAGGGGCGATGCGGTTGCTGACCAAATGAGGCTGCGCGCCACGGGCCGCTGGCTGAGCCGCCTGCTGCTCCTGGCGGCCACGCTGGCCGGCAGTGGCTGTGCCTTGCTGGGCGGACTGGCAGGGCCTCAGGCACAGCGGTCCCCAACCTTGGCCGGAATGGCGGCGACTCAGGAGGTGGCCCCAGGCCCGCCTGCACTGGAAGTCGAGATCGAGGCGCCGGCAGACCTCAAGCCCTTGCTGGAGCGTCACTTGGACCTGGCCCGCTTGGCCACCCTGGCACGAGGCGAGCGCCTGAGCGAGAGCGAACTGTCACGCCTGATCGACGCGGCGCCGCGACAAGCCCTTGAGCTGCTGCAGACCGAGGGCTACTTTGAGCCCAAAGTGCAGGTGCAGCGCCAGCCCACCTCGGGCCAGGGCGTTCCTGACCGCCTGCGTGTGCAGGTTCAGCCTGGGCTGCGCACGCTGGTCTCGCAGGTCGACCTGACGCTGGCGGGACCGACGATGGAGCAGGTGTCACCCAGCACCCCCACGGCGCAGCAGATGCTGCAGGGCCTGAGGCAGTTCTGGCCGATGAAGGTGGGTACCCCGTTTCGCAACCCGGCATGGTCCGATGCCAAGTCCGCCACCCTCGCCAGGATGCGCGCATCGGGCCACCTCGCAACGGCTTGGCAACACACTGAAGCCGACATCGATCCGGCCGAGCGCCAAGCCAGGCTCCAGCTGTGTCTCGACCCCGGGCCCTTGTTCCTGAGCGGCGAACTGCAGGTCGAAGGACTGCGCCTGCATGACCGCGTCACGGTCGAGCATCTGGCCAACTTCGGGCCGGGCACGCCGCTCACCGAGGGCTTGTTACTGGATTTCCAGGACCGCTTGCAGAAGTCAGGGCTGTTCGAACGCGCCAGCGTCGCTGTGGAAGCCTCCAGCGACCAGGCCGCGGCCGCCCCCGTGTCGGTGCAGGTGGAGGAGACCCAGCGCCAGCAGTTGGTGCTGGGAGTGGGCATCAGCGCCAACACCGGACCGCGCGCCACCGTGGAGCACATCGACCGAAGGCTGCTGGGACGCGCCATCACCTCACGCAACAAGGCCGAGTGGGGTCGTGATCGCCAGGCGTGGGACGGTGAGGTCAGCACGCATCCGGGGCCCCAGCTCTACCGCTGGTTAGCGGGCGGCACCATCGAGCGGTTGAAGACCAACACCGACGTGGTGCTGAGCCAGCGGCTGCGTGCCGGTCGCAGCCAGGATGCCCCCCGGATCGAACGGTTCCAGTTCGTGGAGGTCGACCGCTCGGCACGCACCACCGCTTCCGAGCGGAGCTCGTCTGTCGCGGTGTCCGCCAACCAACACTGGGCCTGGCGCGATGTGGACAACCCGGTGCTGCCCACGCAGGGCCTCACCGCCTCTTTCCAACTGGGCGCAGGGCAGGCGCGCGACAGCACGGGGCTGGACGGCTCCTTTGGCCGCCTCTGGGCCCGGGGGACGGTCTACCGCCCGCTGGGGGCCGGCTGGCACGCACAGGCGCGGCTGGAGGCAGGCCAGATCTTCACTCCAGCCGGCTTGGACGTGCCGGACACCCTGCGCTTCCGAGCCGGTGGCGATGATTCGGTGCGTGGCTATGCCTATCGCTCCCTGGGCCCTTCGAGTGGGGGCACGGTGGACAGCGGCAAGTCGGTGCTCACGGCCAGCCTGGAGTTGGCGCGCCCCCTGAGCGAGCATCTGCCGCAGTTCTGGGGGGCGCTGTTCATCGACGCAGGGCAGGCCGCCAACCGCTTCTCCGACCTGCGACCGGTGGTCGGCTCAGGCATCGGCCTGCGCTGGCGCAGCCCCGTCGGCCCGCTGCGCCTGGACCTGGCCTACGGCGAAGCGGTGCGCAAGGCACGGCTGCACTTCAGCGTGGGCATCTCCTTCTGAACCCGGCGCTCAACGCGGGGGTCGCTCGGTATAGGGCACCACCTGCGTGGCCTCGATCCGGTAGCCCGACATGCCCATGTAGGAGTCGGTGCGCGTGCCGGTCAGCACGCCCGTGACCCAGACCGTGTCCATGGAACGCAGGCCCTTTGCCGGGGACCTGGGCAGCACGTGAACGATCTGGTTGGCCGGCGGCGGCGGGCTGTGAATGCAGGCCCCGAAGTAGGGCACGAGCAGAAACTCCTTGAGTCCGTCCTTGGTCTCCTCCAGCGGCACCAGGTAGCCGGGCAGGCGCACCAGCTGACCCACGATGGTGGGGTTGATGGGAGCGTTATCCCACGCTTCCCGCAGCTTGGCCAGCGCGGCGGTCGCGCGCGGATCGGCATCGTTCAGGATGGACAGGTTCAGGCCCTTGAGGTCCTTCATCGGGTCCCAGTCGGCAGGTACCAGCGCATCCCAGCCGATGGTTCGAGGCGAGGTGGTGCCAGGCGATGCCGCCGCCGGTGAAGGCGCAGGCCGGGCTCCCTGAACAGGCGCGGGGCTGATGGGAGCGCCCATGGTGGGGACGCCCGGTAAGGACTGGCCCACCGATACGGCAGGCCACGAGACCAGCCACGAGGTACAGAAGGCGAGGCAGGCTCTGAGCAAGAGGTCGGTGGGGAGGATGGTCATTCGAATTACAGACGGGGGGACAAACCATCGGCCAGAGACAGACGGTAGGCGCGCCAGGCAGGCAAGAGGCTAGCGAGCATACCCGCGACCAACACGGCCGCCAGCACCGCCCATTGCGTTGCTGCGGGCAGACCCATCTGCAACAGGATGCCAAAGCGAGCTTGCAGAACCGGGCCGGCCAGGGCTTGGGCGCCGAGTGCCACGAGCAAGCCCACAGCGGCCCCTGCGGACGTGACCACCGCGCCCTCCAGCACCAGCAGCCAAAGCACGTCGCGGGGGCCTGCGCCCATGGCGCGCAGCACGGCCAATTCACGGCGACGCTCGTTCAAGCCGGCCAGCACGGTGGCCACCAGACCTGCCAGGCTCACCAAAGCCACCAGGGCGCAGACGAGCTGCAACGCCCGCTCGCCCAGGCCCAGGGCATCCCACAACTCATCCAGGGCCACACCGGGCAGCACACCCATCAGGGGCTCTTCTCGGTACTCCGACACGAAGCGTTGCACCGTGAACACCGCCGCTCGACTCTTCAGGCCCACCAGGGCCGCCGTCACCTGACGCGGTTCGAGGTCGAACTTCCGCGCATCCTCCGCCGAGATGCGCACGCCGGGCATGGGCGCCCCGCCCACCCAGTCCAGATGAATGGCCTGCAGGGCCTGCAGGCTCACGTGCACGGTGCGGTCCACGGGAGTGCCCGTGCGCTGGAGGATCCCCGTGACCGTGAAGGCCTTGTCAGCGTGTTCCACGCCGGGAGTGGCACCCATACCGTGGGACAAGGTGACGCGGTCCCCCAGACGGTGGCCAAGTGCTTGGGCCACCTCCGCACCCAGCACCGCCTCGTAAAGGCCGTCCAGTTGCCCCGTGAAGGCACGGCCCGAATCGAAGGCCAGGGACTGGCGGTCGCCGTAGGCAAAGTGTTGAAAGTAACCGGTCGTTGTGCCCAGAACGGGAAAGCCCCGGTAAGAGTCTCCCAGCGAAATGGGGACCGTCCAGGCCACCGCGCGATGAGCCGCCACGGCCCGCACGCTGTCCATCGAGATGCCGTTGGTCGCCCCGCCCACCCGGAAGACGGCGTACAGCATCAACTGCACCGATCCAGTGCGAGCACCCACCACGAGGTCGGTGCCGCTGACAGCCTGGGAGAAGCTGGTACGCAGATCGCGCCGCAGGCCCTCCAGGGTCCAGAGCAGGGCGGTGGACAGCGCGATGGAGGCCAGCACCAGCCCCAGCGTCCCGCGCCGGTTCCAGGCGCTGCGAAAGGCAAGCCGCAGCAGGAAACTCATGCCGAAGCCTCCTGCGGTACCGGCCCTGCCTGCAGGTCGCGCAGGGACAGTCGCTCGTCAAAGTGCTCAGCCAGACGCGCGTCGTGGCTCACGAAGACGAGCGTGCTGCCGCCCTGCCGGCACTCGGCCATGAGCAGGTCCATGAAGGCATCGCGCAGGGGTTCATCCAGGGCCGAGGTGGGCTCGTCGGCAATCACCAGGGGCGGGCGCCCTATCAGGGCACGGGCGGCCGCCACCCGTTGCTGCTGGCCGATGGACAACGCATCCGCACGGCGGCCCCAGAGCTCGGCCGGCAGGTCCATCCTTTGAAGCAGGCGATGGGCCTCCTGCTGGACAGAGCCTGTGCAGCGCTGCTCGCGCAGGCGGGAGAGCCGGCATGGCAGGAGCACGTTGTCCAGGCAGGACAGGTAGGACAGCAGATTGAACTGCTGGAAGATCACACCCACCAGGTCGGCTCGCCTGCGGTCTCTGCGACCGGCCGGCAACGCCGCCCAATCCTGGCCCTGGAGCTCCACCCGGCCCTGGCGGGGCAGCAGCACACCAGCCATCAAACCCAGCAGGGTGCTCTTGCCGCACCCGCTGGGGCCATGAAGAAAATAGCTGCGGCCCGGGGCCAGGTGCAACGCGGCCAGTTGCAGCACATCGGCAGACGACCCTGGCCAGGAAAAACGCAGGTCGCGGATCTGCAGCAGGTCGGCGGTGTCGGGCATCGGTCCAGGCGGTGAATTTCAGCAACGCCCGGATTGTGGACGGGTCATACCTGTCGCTCGCGAAATCCCACACCAGAGAACGCCGGGCAGCCCCAGGTTGGAGGGCTCTCGCGCAGAAGGCCGTAACAGACGCCCGAATCTCGGGGGTACTCAGATGGACATGCGCTGGCGCACCCCATCAGCCTCCATGTCGGCACCCCGCCCTTGGGCCACCACCTGACCCCGCTCCATGACCAGGTACTGATCGGCCAGGCCAGCCGCGAAGTCGTAATACTGCTCCACCAGCACGATGGCCATGGTCTTGCGGTCGGCCAGCATGCGGATGACGCGCCCGATGTCCTTGATGATGCTGGGTTGTATGCCCTCCGTGGGCTCGTCCAGCATCAGCAGCTTGGGGCCAGCCGCCAGGGCCCGGGCAATCGCCAGCTGCTGCTGCCCGCCTGACAGGTCACCCCCTCGCCGATGCAGCATCTGCTTCAGCACCGGAAACAGCTCGAACAACTCCGCAGGGATGGCCGAGCCGGCCGGCCGGGTGGCCAGACCCATGCGCAGGTTGTCCTCGACCGTGAGACGCCCGAAGATCTCCCGGCCCTGGGGCACGTAACCCACGCCCGCACGCACGCGCTCATAGGGTGCAGCGCGGGTGATATCGCGCCCATCCAGCGTGATCGTGCCGGTCTTCACCGGCACCACCCCCATCAAGCTCTTGAGCAAGGTGGTCTTGCCCACGCCATTGCGCCCCAGCACCACCGTCACCTCGCCAATCCGGGCTTGGAAGCCCAGGTCGCGCAGGATGTGGCTGCCGCCGTAGAACTGGTTCAGACCTTGGACTTCAAGCATGGT
>CAISJH010000364.1 GCA_903885585.1 uncultured beta proteobacterium | reverse complement strand
GGCTTGTCCGTCCCCGACAAGGTCTACGACGGCACCACCGCGGCCACCCTCTCCGGCCTAGCCGGTGCGCTCCAAGGCGTGCTCTCGGGCGACACCGTCACCCTCAACCCCGTCTCGGCCAGCGCCACCTTTGTGGACAAGAACGCAGGCACCGGCAAGACCGTCAACTTGAGCGGCTTGAGCCTATCGGGCACCGATGCGTTGAACTACAGCCTCACAGGCGCCCCCGGCGCGCTCACTGCCTCCATCACACCCAAGGCGCTGGAGCTCTCCGCCTTCACCGCCGCGTCCAAGGTCTACGACGGCAGCACCGCGGCCAGCATCTCCGGCGGCAGCTTGCTGGGTGCCATCGCGGGCGACAGCATCGCGCTGTCCACCCCCTCCGGCAGCTTCGCCAACAAGAACGTCGGCCAGGGCAAGAGCGTCGCCATCTCGGTGGGCACACTGACCGGCACCGACGCCGGCAACTACGCGCTCGCCTCCACCGCCAGCACCACCACCGCCGACATCACGCCTCGCGGCCTCAACGTGGCCGGGTTGTCGGTGCCCGACAAGGTCTACGACGGCACCACCGCCGCCACGCTCAACGGCCTGGCCGGCGCGTTGCAGGGCGTGGTGTCTGGCGACACCGTCACGCTCAACCCCGTCTCGGCCAGCGCCACCTTCGTGGACAAGAACGCAGGCACCGGCAAGACCGTCAACCTGAGCGGCTTGTCGCTGTCGGGCACCGACGCGCTGAACTACACCCTCTCTGGTGCCCCGGCATCGCTCACCGCCTCGATCACGCCCGCCACCTTGACCGCCAGCGGGCTGACGGCGGCCAACAAGGTCTACGACGGCAACGTGCAGGCGCAACTCGCCGGCGTGGCCACGCTCAGCGGCGTGCTGGGTCAAGATCAAGTCAGCGTCGACCTGACCGGTTCATCCGCAGTCTTCCTGGACCGCAATGCCGGGGCGGCCAAGCCGGTCAGCGTCAGCGGCCTTGCACTGAGCGGGGTCGACGCGGCCAACTACACGCTCGTTCCCCCATCCGGCTTTGCAGCATCCATCACGCCTCGGCCTCTGAACCTGGCCTTCACGGTCACCAGCAAGATCTATGACGGCACCACCGCCGCCACCGCCTCCGCGCAAGACAACCGCGTGGCAGGTGACGCTCTCTCGCTGAGCTTCTCGGCGGCCTTTGCCGACCGCCATGCAGGCAGCGCCAAGCCGGTGAGCATCAGCAGCATCACCCTCTCAGGCACCGATGCCTCGAACTACACCGCCCCCACCTCCGCGTCGGCCCTCGGCACCATCACCCAGCGCGCGTTGGCCACCTGGACGGCCAATGCCAGCGGCAACTGGAGCAACCCGGCCAACTGGGACGCCCTGCCAGACGGCAGCAACGTGGCGAGCGTCCAGATCCCTGCGCTGGCGGGCCTGCAAGTCACCTACGACCTTAGCGGCCTCGGCCTGAGCTCGCTGTCCAACGCGTCCACGCTGGTAATCGCCGGTGGCGGCCTGAAGCTGGGCGCACTGAGCAACAGCGGCAGCCTCGTCGTAGCCAGCGCGCTGGACCTCACTGGCTTGCAGGTGGGCGGCGCCGGGCGCCTGAGCAATCAAGGGCAGCTCACGCTCTCCGGCACTGCGCTGAACGGGGAACTCCGCAACAGCGGCACCGTGCTGGCTTCTGGCAACAACACACTGGCTTCAGTTTTCAACAGCGGCGAATTTGCCGTCACCAGCGGCACCACCCAGGTGGCCGGGGCCTTCACACAGACCGCAGGCACCACGACGTTGGGGGTGGCTGGTGGGCCGGCCTCCAGCCTGGGCGCCCGCTCGGGGCTGGCCATGGACGGCGGCAGGCTGCAAGGTTCCGGCACGGTCTCAGGCAACCTCAGCATGGGCAGCGCCGTGCTCGCCCCCGGCTTCTCACCCGGCGCTTTGTCGGTTCTGGGTGACCTGACCCTGAGCGCAGGCACCACCACGTTGATCGAACTGGGCGGCACCGACCCCTCGGCTTTTGACCGCATCAACGCCAGCGGCAACATCCAGCTGGGCGGCAATCTGGTCGTCAGCAGCTACAACGGTTTCCAGCCCACTGGCTTGCAGACCTTCCAGTTCCTCTCGGCCGTTGGCAGCGTCTCAGGCAGCCTGGCCAGTGTTGCCACGTCGGGCACCGGGCTCGAGGCGCTTCGGCTAAGCAGCTTGACGGTAGGCTCTGCTGCCGGTACGACCAGGGTGCCGGCCACCAGCAGCACCCTGCTGGATCCGGCCATCGAGACGCAGATCGTCAATTCACTGACGTCGTCGGTCACTTCGGGCTCGGCGGGCACCGCCACCACCACCACCAGCTCGCCACTGGTCACTGCACTGGCCGGCAACACCAGCCTCAGCGGCCTGTCCGCCGGCGTTGCCTTGGTGCCTCCGCCCTACGTGCCTCCTGCACCCGCGCCAGCGCCAGCACCGGTACCTGTTCCTGTTGCGGTGGCAGCTCCAACGCAAGCCCGAGCTCCGGCCCCGTCACCGGCTCCGGCGCCTCTGCCACCAAGCCCCGCAGCCGCGCCTGCCGCAACAGACTCAGAGCGCAAGGAAGAAGCCAAACCCTCAGCCGAGCCCGCCCCGTCGGCCGCCCCTTCGCCCACCGCACCCGCACCCGCACCCGCACCTGCACCTGCACCTGCTCCTGCTCCTGCGCCGGCATCAGCCCCCGTCGTGGCCACCCTGCAGCAATTGGTCAACGCCCCCGTCGTGAGGACCAGCACCCTGCGCACGCTGGAGCTCGAGCCCGCGGCGGCAGCGGCGCTCACCACGTCTCGGCCCGCTACGGGCGAGGTCAGTTATGCACCCAGGCCCGCCCAACCGTCCGGAGAGCCCGGCAAGGGGTGCTGAGATGCCGATGAAGCAAGCCCTGATGCGCTTTTTCTTGTGGGCCGTGCTGGGCTTGGCGGGCCTGTGCACCGCCCAGGCCCAACCCGCCGCCGAGGTGCGCAGCGCCACAGGCGTGGTGTTCTCGCAGCCGCCGGGTGGCCAGGTCAAGGTGGTGCAGACGGGTGCCAAGCTCTCGGTGGGCGAGACCGTGGGCACCCAGAAGGGCGCCTTCGCGCTCATCGTGTTCAACGACGGCTCGCGCGTGGCGCTGCGGCCGGAATCCGCGCTCGCCATCCGCGGCTTCAGCTTCAAGCCTGAAGACCCGGCCAACGACCAGATGTCGGTGCAACTGCTCAAGGGCTGGCTGCGCAATGTGTCGGGCCAGATCGGCAAGCGTGGCAACGAGTCGGCCTTCGACATGAAAGTGGCCGACACCACCATCGGCATCCGCGGCACCGACTTCGCCGTGCGCCTGTGCGACGAGGAGTGCGCAGCCGGCAACGAGCCCAACCCCGAGGGCGTGCTGCCGCAGTCCGGCCGGCTGGGCCAACTGCTGTCCAGCAGCCAGACCGTGCTGCGCTTCCGCGACGGTGTCACGCCGCAATCGGTGGGTGCCGAAGGCGCCCTGTTCCTGGGCGACGCGCTGCTCACGGGCGATGCCGAGGCCCTGGTCGGCCTGGACGACGGCACCCGCATCGTGCTCGGCCCCCGCACCAGCGTGGCCCTGCGCGCCGAGGAAGACAACCGCGGCCGCCGAGCCGTGCGGCTGGACGTGCTGCAAGGCACCCTGCGCGTGGTCACCGCGCCGCAACCGGCGGCGCGCCTGTACGGCCTGCTGGTCAACGCCGGTGAGCTGCTAGGTGTGCGGCAGGACACCGCGGTGGACGTGAGCTGCGAGCAGACGGCCGCACCAGGCGCCTTCTCCTGCCCGGCCGCCGTGGCGCTGCTGCGCCGAGGCCGCTCTGAGGTGCTGTCCACCACCGGGCTGCGCAGCCTGGCGCCGGCCATGCCGCAACGCCTGGCCGAACCCGACGCCGCGCCCGCGCCCCCCGCCCCGCTGGCCCCCGGCCGCACCACCAGCCAGCGCCCGGCGCAGGAGTGGGACACCTGGGCACCCGGCGCACACCCCCTGCACAGCCTGCGCACCTACGCCCAGTGGCGGCAGGGCCAGGCCCGGGCGCAAGACCCAGTCTCCGGCACAACCTGGCTGAGCGCCCAGCTGCTGGCCCAGGCCGCGCCCACAACCAACCCCTCCAGCAGTTCAGCCGGCACAGGCAACGCCACACCCGCCCCGCGCACCTCCGGCCTGTTCGACCCCAACGACATCCCGCGAGACACGGCCCGCCCGTCCAGCGCGGGCGAGCGTCCGCAGCAGGGCGTGTACGTGGCCACCTTTGAGGGTCTGGTGTCGCTCACCACCCCGGGCGGGCAGATCCTGATTGCGGCCGGCCAAGGTGGCTACGCGCCTTCGATTCCCGCGGCCCCGCCGCGCTTCATGCCCGCCGCGCCGCGCTTCATGGAGCAGGACGTGGAGCTTGAGCGCTCCAAGCTCTACCCGGGCCAGTGCCCGCGCTAGGCCAGCCCATCCTGTAGCCAGACCCCCCTGGCCCGCCACGGCCCAGGCCGTCAGCCAACCGCCGGCTCGCCCGCCAACGCCTCAAAGGTCCTGCTGGCTCTCTGCCAGAAACTTCTGCGCGTACTTCTGCGGCACCTGCTCGGCCACGAAGACGTCGTACAGATCCGGGTCGATGTGGCCGTTGTCCTTGAAGTTCTGCATGATCTTCAGGGCCTGCGACAACCTCATCGGCGCCTTGTAGGGACGGTCTGATGCGGTCAGCGCCTCGAAGATGTCGGCAATGCCCATCATGCGGGCCTGCAGGCTCATCTCGTCACGCTTCAGACCCTTGGGGTAGCCCTTGCCGTCCATGCGCTCGTGGTGGCCGCCGGCGTACTCAGGCACGCGCGCCAAATGCTTGGGCCAGGGCAGCTTCTCCAGCATCTGGATGGTGGCCACGATGTGGTGGTTGATCACCTCGCGCTCAGCGGCCGTCAGCGTGCCTGCGCGGATGCTCAGGTTCTCCACCTCGTTGTCGTTCAGCAGCGGCTGCTCGGCACCCTGCGCGTCCACCCAGCGGTAGCGCGTGGCCATCTCGCGCACGCGCTCCACCGCCGCGTCGTCCATGCGCTCGCTGCCGCGGTTGGCCTGGCGCACAAAGGCCAGGTCCTCCTCCATCTGGCGGCACTGCGCCTCGCAGCGCTCACGGGCCGCAGCTTCAGCCTCACCACCGGCCACCGCGCGCCACATCTCGGCCTGGGCCTGCGCCTTCAGCGCCGCAAAGCGCGCGGCCACCAGCTCCACGCGGTCGAAGATGGTCTCCAGCTTGGTGGCCTTGTCCACCACGTGCACCGGCGTGGTGATCTTGCCGCAGTCGTGCAGCAGCGCTGCAATGCGCAGCTCGTAGCGGTCTTTGTCGGTGAGGGAAAAATCTGCCAGCGGCCCCTCGGTGGTGCGGTTCACGGCTTCAGCCAGCAGCATGGTCAGCTCGGGCACGCGCGCGCAGTGGCCGCCGGTGTAGGGTGACTTCTCGTCAATCGCCGTGTCGATCAGCTGCACGAAAGACTCGAACAGCGTCTCCAGCTGCGCGATCAGCTGCCGGTTGGTCAGCGCCACCGCCGCCTGCGAGCCCAGCGATTCCGCCAGGCGCTGGTCGCCCGGCGTGAACGCCCGCACCACCCGCGTGTCGGGGTCCACGGCGTTGAGCAGCTGCAGCACGCCAATCACCTCGCCCTCGTGGTTCTTCATCGGCACCGTGAGGAAGGACGTGCTGCGGTAGCCCGTGGCCGAATCAAAGCGCCGTGTGCCCGAGAAGTCAAAGCGCTCCTCCTCGTAGGCATCGGGAATGTTGGCCGTCTCACCGCTCAGGGCCACGTGCGCGGCCACCATGTGGTCATTGGGTTGGCCGTCGTCCAGGTACAGCGGCAGATCCTTGAAGTGGCCGGGCAACGGCGCGCGGCCCTGCCCACCGTAGGCGATGCCCAGCGAGTCAGTACGCACGATGCGAAAGTTCAGGTACCGGCCATCGGGCGCCAACGTGTAGAGCGTGCCGCCATCGGCGTGCGTGATGCCCTTGACCGCCAGCAGGATCTTCTCCAGCAGACAGTCGATGTCGTGCTCGCCCGACAGCGACGTGCCAATGTCGTTGAGCTGCTCCAGACGGGTGTAGAGGCTTTCAACGGTGTCCATGGGTGTGTTGCCCTTTGCGCCTTGCGGCGGCTACTTGATGCACACCTCGCGCACACGGTGCACGTCGGTGATGCCCTGCAGCACCTTCTCGATGCCGTCCATCTTCAGCGTGCGCATGCCCTCGCCCAGCGCCACGGCCAGGATGTCGGGCACCTTGGCACGCTCCTGGATCAGCAGCTTCAGGCCATCGCTGGCCACCAGCAGCTCGTGCAGGGCAATGCGCCCGCGGTAGCCCGTGTCCTGGCAGGCCGGGCAGCCCTTGGCGCGGTAGAGGCGGTAGCGCCCCTCGTGCATGAACTGCTGGCCCCAGTCGTCGGC
>CAISJH010000363.1 GCA_903885585.1 uncultured beta proteobacterium | reverse complement strand
GCGCCGTTGGGCCCGATCAGGCCGACGATGGCGCCGGTTGGAATATCGAAGCTCACGCCGTCCAGCGCCACAATGCCGCCGAAACGCACGACCACATCACGTACCTCGAGCAAGGGCGCAGGCGGTGCATCGCCGGCGGAAAGGTCTGTCGTTCCTGGCATCACTTGCCTCGGAACACCGGCTTGCGCTTTTCGGCAAACGCGTTGCGTCCTTCCAGCCGGTCTTCGCTGTTGCGCAGGATCCCGAAAGCTTGCTGCTCCAATTCCAGGCCTGCGGTGAGCGTAAGTTCGCGTCCCATCAGCGCCAGTCGCTTCACGGCAGCCACTGCAAGGGGTGCATTGGCGGAGATCTGCGTGGCGATCTCATGGGCCGCCAGCTGCAAATCGGCAGGCTCGAACACCCGGCTGACCAAGCCGATGCGCAGCGCTTCCGCAGCTGCGATTCGCGCACCTGTCAGCAACATCAGCAGGGCGTCGGAAGCGCCGACGGAGCGGATCAGCCGCTGTGTGCCGCCAGCGCCCGGAATGCTGCCAATGCACACCTCGGGCAAGCCGAAAACCGCCTGCGTGGACGCCACGCGGATATCGCATTGCAAAGCCAGTTCGAGACCACCGCCCAACGCGTAGCCATTGATCGCGGCGATCACGGGCTTGTGGGTCTTCAGATTCGCAAGGCCCGGCCCTTGACCTGCAGCGCCATAGTGAAGCTCGGCAAAAGTTTCTACAGGTGGAGGCGTCTTCTTGAGATCAGCCCCGGTGCAGAACGCACGCTCGCCAGCACCAGTCAAGATGGCAACGCGGATATCGTCGTCCTGCGAAATGCGATCCCAGGCAGCATGCAGCTGACTCACGGATTCAGGGTCGAGCGCATTCATGGCCTCCGGCCGGTTCAGCACAACCTGCGCAATGTGGTCCTTGACGTCGATGGAAACGGGCATGGTCAGTCCTGGTTCATGGCGGAAGACGCGGCGGCGCAAGCAACCAGGGGCGTCGCTTCGCCTCGGCTTCCGAGGGCAGACAGCACTTCCTGCGTGTGCTCGCCCAGCAACGGTGGTGGGCGATTGCCGGCTTCGGACGATGCGCCCGCCGTGAGCGGGGAGCGCGGCATCGTGATGGCGCCTGCCGTTGGATGGTCGAACTGTTCGGAGAGCCGCGCCTCGACATAGGGCTGCGAGGCGACCACTTCGGCGTAGTCGTTGATGGGCGCGCAGATGATGTCGACGGCTTCGAACTTGAGAAGCCAATACGCCTTTGAGCGCGCGGTCATCCGCTGCTCCAGCGCCTGCACCAACTCCAGCCGATTCGCTATCCGGCCGGCCAGGTCGGCGAAGCGCGGATCGGATTCGAGCTCAGGAGCGTCCAGCATCGCGCACAGCGCACGCCAGCGTTCGGGGTGGTAAGCGGCCACCATGATCCAGCCGTCGGCGCAGCGCAGCGCTTCGTTGGGGGCGGCATAAGGCGCGGCGCTGCCGATGCGCTCCGGCACCTTGTGGTCTGCGAGGTAGGCAGCAAAGGTGGACTGCTGGAGGGCAATCGCACTGCCGAACATGCTCACGTCGAGGTACTGGCCGCGGCCTACGCGGTGGCGCTGATACACGGCACCCAGAATCGCCAGCGCTGCCATGTAGCCGGTGACCATGTCGACGATGGGCACCTGTACCTTGCATGGCGGCGCACCAGGCGCGCCAGTCACGCTCATCAGCCCTGAAGCGGCCTGGATCACGCCATCGACGCCTGGCTTGTCCTTCCACGATCCGGTCTGCCCATAGGCCGATACAGAGCAGTAGATCAACCCTGGATGGTTCGCAGACAGCACTTCATAGCCCAGCTGCAAGCGCTGCATCACACCAGGCCGAAAGCTCTCGACGACCACGTCGGCCGTTGCCACGAGTTCACGGCACAGGCGCAGGTGCTGCGGATCCTTCAGGTCCAGCGCGACGCTGCGCTTGTTTCGATTGAGCGACATGAAGGTCACGCTCTCGCCGCCAATGTGCGGCACGAAACTGCGCCCCAGCTCGCCATTGACCGATTCGACCTTGATCACGTCAGCACCCATATCGGCCAGCATCAGGGTGCAGGTCGGGCCCGCAGCGATCTGGGTGAAGTCGACCACCTTCAGGCCGCTGAGTGCATGCGTCAACATGTTGCTGCTCGGTACGGAATGTGATGCCGCGTCAGGCGCCGCGCAGGTTGTTGTCACGGATGACCCGGATCCAGCGCGCGGCGTCTTCCCGCAGGGCCCGCTCGGATTCGTCGGGCGACAGCGTCAACGCTTCAAAGCCGCTCTTGGCCATCGTGTCCCGGACCTCTGGGCTCGAGACGATCTTGTTGATCTCGGCGCGCAGCCGGTCGATGACGGACCGGGGCGTTCCACGCGGAACCACGATGTGGTACCAAAAGCCAGCCTCGAACCCTGGCAAGCCGGCTTCCGCGATCGTTGGGATGTCCGGCGCCAGTGCGGACCGCTTAGCCGACGCCACGCCCAGAATCCGGAGCTTGCCGCTGCGCGCGGAGGGCAGCACGGATGGCAGGCCCAGCATGGCGGCAGGAATGTGCCCACCGACCAGGTCGGTCAAGGCCGGGGCCGTGCCTTTGTACGGCACATGCGTCAGCGGAGCGCCGGACATGGCTGAGAAGTGAATGCCCGCCAGATGGTGCGGCGACGACACCCCAACCGAGGCGTAGCCCAGCGGCGACGAGCTCCGGCTCTTGGCCAGCGCGATGAATTCCGGGATCGTCTTCGCCGGCAGATTCGTACTGACGGCCAGCACGAGCGTCGAACTGGCCAGGCTGGCCACGAACACCAGATCGCTGGTCGGGTTGAACGACAGGTTGTCGTACAGCAGGGGCAGCAAAGCGTCGCTCGTGCCCCCTACGCCCAGGGTGTGGCCATCGGGAGCAGCCCGCGCCACTTCGGCCAAGCCGATGGTGGTGCCGGCGCCCGCCCGGTTCTCGATGACGATCGGCTGACCCAGGGCTTCCGCCAGTTTCTGCGAAACCATGCGCGCCACTGCGTCGGTTCCACCCCCGGCGGGAAACGGCACCACCAGGCGCAAGGGCTTTGCGGGGTAACTCACCTGCGCATGGGCCGAAGCCGCCGCGCCGCCCAGCAGCGAGAGGGAGGTCAATGCAAGAGCCGATCGCCTGTTAAGCATGGGTGTGTACCTCGTATGGGGTGAGATCAAACCGAAGGACTGCTCAGGCTGCGGCCACCGCAGACGTACAGCAGCTGCCCGGTGATGTAGGTGGCGCTCGGTTGCGCAAAGAAGCGGACCGCCTGGGCCACGTCGTCGGCCAGCCCGATGCGCTGCACGGGCACGGTTCGCTTCAGGTCTTCCTTCACCTTGTCGGTGATGGTCTGGAACAGCGGGGTTTCGATGATTCCGGGGGCAATCGCATTGGCAGTGATGCCGTCACGCGCATACTCGAGCGCAAGGCTGCGCGTCAGGCTCACGACGCCGCCCTTGGAGGCCGCATAACTGATCTGTCCGCGGTTGCCTAGCCACGCACGGGAAGAGATGTTGACGATGCGGCCGAACCCCTGCGCGACCATGGTGGGCACCACGGCCTTGCAGCAGACGAACTGCGAGGTCAGGTTGGTGTCGATGACCCGCTGCCAGAACCCGAGGTCCATCTTGGCCATCAGGCGGTCGCCGCCGATGCCGGCGTTGTTGACGAGGATGTCGATGCGCCCCGCCTCGGCGAGCAGCCGTTCGGTAGCCTGGACAACGTCTTCTTCGGAGGTGACGCTGAGTTCCTCCGGGTGAACGGTATGCCCCTGGGCTCGCAGGCTCTGCGTGGCCTCGCGCAGCGCGTCAGCGTTGAGGTCCCAGATCGCTACGCGGCAGCCCTGCCGAGCAAGATCGGAGGCGATGCCCAGACCGATACCGCTGGCACCACCCGTGACGATGGCTGTCATGCCTTGCAGGCTGCTCGGGGTGGGAGGACGTTGTGTGGTGATGTCTGTGGTCATGGTGAACTCCGGGAGATCAGGTGGGGTCGCGTCAGGCCGACAGGATGTGGATCGAGCAAGCGGCGTGGTCGACACCCCAGATGCCACCGCCGGTGACTTGGCTGAGCCCGAGACGGGCGCCCGGAATTTGGCGTTTGCCTGCGCGTTGCTGGATCTGCTCGCAGATTTCGACGATTTGCGCAAGACCAGTTGCACCTGGCGGATGTCCCTTGGCAATCAGGCCGCCACTCGGGTTGACGGGAATCCGCCCGCCAAGTGCTGTCGCACCGCTGGTCAGCAGGTGCTGTGCTTCGCCCCGGCCGCACAGGCCGAGCGCTTCGTAGTACAGAAGCTCTGAGATGGTGAAGGCATCGTGCAGTTCGATCAGGCTGAGGTCGTCCGGGCCAATGCCCGCCGCCTCGTAGGCCAGGCGGGCACTGCGCGCTGTGATCTCCGCCTCGGTCATATCGACGACGCCAGGCTCGAAGACGCCCGATTGAACGATGGATGCCAGCACGCGCACCGGCTTGGCCTGCCCCCGTGCGGGGCGGGTCGTCAGCACCACGGCAGCAGCACCGTCGACGACGGCTGGGCAACACTGCAGCAGGGTCAGGGGCTCTGCCACGGGCCGTGAGGCCAGCACTTCCTCGCGCGTCACCAGCTTGCAGAAGGTGGCGATCGGGTTCAGTGCGCCGTGCCTCCGGTTCTTTACCGACACATCGGCCAGTACCGAAACGGGCACGTCGTACTCGTCCATGTAGCGCTTGGCACGCATGGCATACAGGGCTGGCATCACCATGCCGCGGCGGTTGTTCCAGTCACGCTGGTTGAGCGGCAGCGTGCCGCCCCCGAGGTTGCTCAGCTGGTCCATGCCGAACACCACCACCGTGTCGTACGCACCGGCCGTGAGTGCCTGCAGCGCCAGGTTGAGAGCCGTCGCGCCGCTGGAGCAGGCGTTGTCGATGTTGTAGACCGGTTGGCCCTGGGTGTGCAGCTCGCGCAAGCTGCGCTGCCCCGGCAGGCTGCCGCCGGCTGCGTTGCCGCAGTAGAACGCCTGCACCTGCGACATGGCGACGCCTGCGTCGTCAAGCGCGGCAAGGATCGCGGCTTGGGCCAGCGCTTCTTCGGGCCATTGCGGAAAGCGCCCAAAGTCGGATATGCCGACGCCGGTGATCAATGGCTGCGTCATACCGCGACTTCTTCCAGCGCCGCAAATGCGTAGTCGGCCTCGCCATCGGGTAGCGAATGG
>CAISJH010000362.1 GCA_903885585.1 uncultured beta proteobacterium | reverse complement strand
GGTCTTGGCCTCGTGGATGTTGACGGTTTGCATGACAATCCTCTCTGAAGATTATCAGCTTAGTCTAGCTGAGTCCGTTTTGCAAGATTGAGTCTTGTCCAACGAGGCTTGAGCCTGTAGGCGGGCTGAACGGTATGGCTTGGCGCAGGCCATGAGATTCTGGCCTTGCAACCTGAGCCTGACCTGGGCCAACTACAACTTCGAGAGCGAGGGGGTGGGCTGGCAGAACTTCAGCAACTCACTGGTGGTGTCGCTGTGGGTGGCCACGGTTGGCGCGGCGGTGATCTTCACGGGGAGCCTATCTGGTGGAGAAGCCGCGCTTTGATGCGCGGCAGCGCAGGGCGCTGCAGCCGGCCATGCTGTTGCCCATGGCCATCGCCGGGCTGATGCTGGGTCTGGCCTACCTGATGTTCGTCAATCAGCCGGGCAACCCGGCCAATGCCTTGTAAGGCGGCATGGCCCTGCTGGTCATCAGCGGGGCTTCAGCTCTCGCCACATTGACGCGGCTGTGTTGTGGCACTTAAAGTGTCATTTCTAGGGCGTAACCGCTCGGGGGGCAGGTGATGCAGGGTTCGAACCGTACCGTGACGGCTTGGCGTCGAGCAGGTGCTGCGCGCGCGGGGCCGAGGCAGTCCGGGCGTGAAGCTCTTCGCGTTGCAGCCGGGGCACCAGACAGGCCCTTCCAGCCGTGTTGAGGTCCTTGCGCGGCTTGCTGATGCCGGCGCTCACCGAGCGCTGGTTGTCGCGTGAGCGCCTGCAGCAGGCGCGCACGAAGGCCGAACGTGCGCGGCGGGCGCGGGGGGAGCCGCACCGCGTCCACTGCTTTCACCAGGTGGATGACCCGTACAGCGCGCTGCTGGCGGCCAGCCTGCCCGCGCTGGCGCAGCGCTATGACATCGAGCTGGTGGCGCATGTCGTTGGTCCACCGGCAGAGGCGGCCGCGCCTGACCGCCCCCGCCTGGTTGCCTACAGCCGCCAGGACGCGCAACGCTTGGCGGGGCGTCACGGTCTGACCTTCCGTGATCCGGGCAGGCAACCGTCTGCGCAGGCCCTGGAGCAGGCCACGGGGTGCCTGGTGGCAGCGGCGGAACAGGGGCAGTTCGTCAACGTGGCCGGGCCGGTGTGCGCTGCCCTGTGGGCCGAGGCGGGGGCGTCTGGGCCAACGGCAGGGCCAACGCCCCCCTTTGCCGCGACGCTGCCTGGCGCCAGCCCAACGCGCACGGCGGCTCATCTGGCCGCGGCCACCGCGCTGCGCCAGCGCTGGGGCCACTACCTGGGGGCCACGCTGTACTACGCTGGCGAGTGGTACTGGGGCATCGACCGGCTGCATCATCTGGAGCAACGCCTGCAGGGCCTGGGGGCGCAGCGCCCCGGCTTTTCCGGGCTTGTTTACCCCATCATGGCGGATCTGGCCGCGCCCACTGCCGTGGCCCGTGACGCGGCCATCGACTTCTTCTTCTCCTTGCGCAGTCCCTATTCGGCTATCGTGGCCCCCCGAGTCTTCGAGTTGGGCCGCCTGACGGGAGTCCCGGTGCGCTTGCGCTATGTGCTGCCGATGGTGATGCGCGGGCTGCCCGTGCCGCGCGCCAAGCGCCTGTACATCGCGCAGGACGCCGCGCGGGAAGCCCATCTGCACCAGACGCCCTTTGGCCGTATCAACGACCCGGTAGGTCGCCCGGTGGAGCGCGGCTTGTCGCTGATGCCGCTGGCCGAGCGCCTGGGCAAAGGCCAAGCCTATGTCTCGGCCTTCATGCACGGGGTATGGGCGCAGGGGATCGATGCCGGCACCGACCGGGGCCTGCGCCGCATTGCCGAGAGCGCCGGTCTGTCTTGGGCCGACGCGCAGGCGGCGATGCGTGAAGAGGCCTGGCGCCAGACCGCCGAGGCCAACCGCTTGGAGATGCTGGACCTGGGCCTGTGGGGTGTGCCATCCTTTCGGGTCCGCGACACGGCGGTGTGGGGGCAGGACCGCCTCTGGGCCGTCCAGGCCGCGTTGCTCCAGTCCGACCACCCCCTCAACCCCGCACCCACCGCCCCATGAAACTCGCCATCAACTACCTGCTGCGGGCCCTGTGTCTGATGGTCTATGCCGCGGCGCTCGCCCAGTGGGCGGGCATGCTGCCCGGGGCCGGCCTCGAGCGGGCTCCTTGGGTGGCGGCCATCTTGCTGGCGCTGCATGGGGTCGAGCTGGTGTTCATGTTCAAGCATGTGCGCCTGTACCAGGGTCCCCTGGCCGTCAGCGTCGCGCTGACGCTGCTGTTCGGGTTGCTGCATTGGCGGCCTCTGGCGCAGCGGGCGGCCGGTAGATTCGGGCAGCGCTGAGCCCATGACACGCGCGCTGATCGGTCTGGCGTTGTGGTGGGGCCTGCTCATGGCCGAGGGGGTGGGCGGCGCGGCTGCGCTCGCGGCTCCCGCCTCGCAGGCGCGGCCCGTACCGCCGCCCAGGCCCAACATCGTGGTGCTCGTGGCCGACGACTGGGGCTTCAGCGATGTGGGCGCCTTCGGTGGCGAGATTTCAACGCCGCACCTCGATGAGCTGGCCAGGCGCGGGGTGCGCTTTTCCAACTTCCACGTCGCCGCGTCGTGCTCGCCCACACGCGCCATGCTGCTCACGGGGGTTGACAACCACCGCAACGGGCACGGCAACCTGCGCGAGACCATGCCGGGGGCCCACCTCGGCCGGCCCGGCTACCAGGCCAGCCTGACACCCGATGTGGTCACGGTGGCCAGCCTGCTGCAGGCCAGCGGCTACCGCACCAGCGTGGTGGGCAAGTGGAATGTGGGCAACGAGCCGCACAACCTGCCGCCCCAAAGGGGCTTCGACCGGTCCTTCGTCATGGGCGACACCGGCTCGGACAACTGGGAGCCCGAGAAGCGCTACCTGCCGCACGCGGCCCGTGTGAACTGGTTCGAGGACGGCCAGCCCCCGGCACTGCCTCGGCAGTTCTACTCGTCGACCTTCTTCGTCGACAAGGCCATCGAGTACCTGCGTGCCGGCGCGGCCAGCGGCCAGCCCTTCTTCGCCTATGTGGGCTTCCAGGCCAACCATGTGCCCGTGCAGGCGCCGCAAGCCTTCATCGACCGCTACAAGGGCCGTTACGACGGGGGCTGGACCGTACTGCGTGAGGCGCGCCGCGCCAAGGCCGCTGAACTCGGCCTGATCCCGAAAGACGCGCCCATGGTGACCATGGGCACCACGGCCAGCTGGGCCGCCCTGAGCGAGAAGGAAAAGCGCTACCAGGCGCGCCTGATGGAGGTCTACGCGGCGATGGCCGAGGCCATGGACCACGAAGTGGGGCGGCTCATGGCGCACCTGAAGGCCACGGGCGAGTACGACAACACCGTGTTCGTCTTCCTTTCGGACAACGGCCCCGAGGGCTCGGACTACCGTGAGGCCGACCTGTGGTTGCGCTTCAACTACAGCCGCGATCTCGAGCGCCTGGGCGGCCCCGGCGCCTATGTCGTGCCCGGGCCCTCGTGGACCAGCGCCTCGGCCGCGCCCCTGGCGGGCTTCAAGTTCTACGCCAGCGAGGGGGGCATTCGTTCGCCGCTGATCATCAGCGGTGCAGCGGGTGCGGCCCGCAACCAGATCCACGCCGGGTTGACGCATGTCATCGACATCGTGCCCACGCTGCTGGAACTGGCCCAACTGCCTCACCCCGGCGGCACCTTCCAGGGCCGGGCCCTGCAGGTGCCCACCGGGCGCAGCCTGCTGCCCGTGCTGGGTGACCCGACCCAGCGCATCCGCCCGGCCGATGAACCGCTGGGCTATGAATTGGCTGGCAACAAGGCCCTGTTCAAGGGCGATCTCAAGCTGGTCCTGAACCGCCCGCCGGTCGGTGACGGCCAATGGCGTCTGTTCGATCTGCGCACCGATCCGGGTGAGACCCAGGACCTGCGGCAACGGCTGCCCGAGCAGTTCGCCGCGCTGCAGGCCGACTACGCCGCGTGGGCCCAGGCCAATGGCGTGCTGCCCGTGCCTGAGGGCTACGACCCGGTGCGCCAGGTGTTGATCAACAGCGTCGTCAACTACTGGCTCCCCGCCTACGGAACCCAGGCCGCGGTCGTGCTGTTGGGGCTGCTGGCGGCCCTGGCGGTGCTCGTGTCGCGTGCCCGGCGCCGTCGTCGTCGCCTGGCGTGACGGCACTCGGCTACGCCCCCAGCCCCTGGCCTGCCGAGGACGGCGGACCGCGCAGGCTCCAGGTGCCGGGCGCTGGCAGCGGGCTGGGCCTGCGCGCGGCTGAGACCCTGCGTGCCACCGTACGGCGCACGCTCATGTCGACGATGACCGTGCTGGGCGCGCCGGGCGAGGTCTACCTGCTGACCCACTCCGCCCTGCGCGCGCAGATCGGGCTGCCCACCACGGCGCGCGTGGAACTGATCGACCCCATCAGTCTGAAGGCCCGACACCGTTCGCCGCGGCTGCCCGGCGGACCGATGTGGCCTGGCGGCATGGCGGTGCATCGCCAGGGGCATCTGGTCGTCGTTTACGGCCGCTACGCGCACCGGCTGAATCGACGTTGTGAACTCGAGGCCTCGCTCAAACTGCCGCTCGACGAGCCCTACAACTCCTTCGTCGTGCTGGACAACGGCTTGATCGTCACCAAGAACCTGTCCAGCGTGACGGCGGCCCACCTGACCGTGATCGACCCCGGGTCGTTCACGCCGCGCGGCGGCCACACCGTCTGCCCCGAACCTTCCATCGCCCGGCTCAGCGCCAGCGGTAACACGGTCTACGTCGTGGGCGTGCGCTCGATCTGGCGCTACCACTGGGACGACGCGCTGCAGGCCCTTGTGCTCGACCCCGGCTGGCACTTCGACTACGTCGGCCTGAGCGCCCAGACCTACGGCTGGGATGTCGTGCTCGACGGTCGCCACGCCTGGTTCATGGACAACGGTGCACACCGTTACAGGCATCGCATGATTGGTGCAGGCGTCAGCCGAAGTGCCAACCGCCTGATCCGTGTCAGCCTGACCGACGCTGCCGACCACCAGACCCTGGACGTGAGCGGCCTGCCAGGCGGCAGCATCACCAACCCGCCGCTGGTGGATGTGCAGCGCTCCATCGTGGTGGGCTACGACTCGGCCAACGCGGTGCTGCAGGCCTGGACCTTCGAGCCAGGGCTGCGCCCGCTGCGCCCGCTGTGGCGCAAGGCGCCGTTTGGCTGCGCCAGCCACATGATCCTGTATCCCGATACCGCCGAGATGGTCGTCAACGACTACCGCCTCCATGGCGAGGAAGTGGTGGTGCTGGACATCACCACTGGCTAGGAACGAGGCCGCGTGCGCACGGGCGGACTCATGCAGGGTGTGGTGTTCCCCAGCCCCGGCTGGGCGCGCGACTTCTACTGGTCATCAATGGGGCGCTTGGCCCGGGTGTTCGTGGCATGAACAAGACGATTCTCATCACCGGCGCCGGCAGTGGCATCGGCCTGGACGCGGCATGGGCCCTGGCCGAGCGCGGACACCGCGTCATCGCCACCACCTTTGACGAGGCCCAGGCGCAGGCCTTGCGCGCCCAGGCCCAGGCGCGGCGCGTGAGGCTGGAGGTGTTCAAGCTGGACATCACCGCGGCGGCAGATCGCCAGCAGGTCCTGGGGCTGGAATTGGACGTGCTGATCAACAACGCTGGCGTGGGCGAGTCGGGTTCGCTGGCCGAGGTGGCCGTGGACCGCATTCGTGCGGTCTTCGAGGTCAATGTCTTCGCCACGCTGGAACTCACGCAACTGGCCCTGCGCGGCATGATCGCGCGCCGGCGCGGCACGGTGCTGTTCGTGAGTTCCATTGCCGGACGTGTGCCCATGCCGTTCCTGATGCCCTACTCGATGAGCAAGTTCGCGCTCTCGGCGGCCGGTGCCGGCCTGCGTGCGGAACTGCGGCAGTTGGACTGCAACGTGCAGGTGGCGCTGATCGAACCCGGGGCCATTCACACCGGTTTCAACCAGGCGATGACCGACCGCAAGTACGCATGGATGGGGCCGCAGTCCTACTTCGCGGCGCAGGTCCCACGCCTGAAGTCGCAGGAGGCCCGGACCTTCCGGCTGCTCGAAGCCCGGGACACGAGTTCCATCGTCGCGCAGATCGTCAAGGCCAGCGAGGCCCGGCGCCCGAGACTGCGCTATGTCGCGCCCTGGCTGCAGGGCTTTGGGGTGCGCTTGGCGCGCATCCTCGGTGTGTGACCGCCCCAGGAACGAAAGCCCCCCCATGATTGCCCTGCCCATCGTCACTGAATTCCTGCGCACCGACGAAGCCTGCTTCGCTCAGGTGCCCGACTTCCCCTACACCCCGCATTACACGGTGGTGGGGGGGCTGCGCATTGCCCATATCGACGAAGGCCCGCCCGATGCGCCCGCCGTCTTGCTGATGCACGGCGAGCCCACCTGGTCTTTCCTGTACCGAAAGATGATCCCGGTGCTGCTTGCGGCCGGCTGTCGCGTCATTGCGCCTGACCTCGTGGGCTTTGGCCGTTCTGACAAGCCAACCCGGGCGGGCGACTACTCGTACCTGAACCATGTGCTGTGGATGTCGGCCTGGCTCGAAGCCACCGACCTGCGCCACCTGACGCTGTTCTGCCAGGACTGGGGGTCGCTGATCGGGCTGCGCATGGTGGCTGCGGCACCAGAGCGCTTTGACCGCGTGGCGCTGGGCAACGGGGGCTTACCCACCGGCCTGGACCCGGTGCCCCGCGCCTTCAAGATCTGGCGAGCCTTTGCTCGCTACAGCCCTTGGTTCCCGATCGGCCGCATCGTGCAGGCGGGCTGTGCCAACGGGCTGACGCCGCAGGAGAGGGCGGCCTACGACGCGCCGTTTCCCACGCCGCGCCACCGCCTGGCCGCGCGGCTGTTCCCGGGGTTTGTGCCTACCACCCCGAATGATCCCGAGCGGCAGCGCAACGAACAGGCCTGGGAAGTCTTCAAGCGCTGGGACAAGCCCTTCCTGACCTTGTTCAGCAACCGCGACCCGATCACCCGCGGCGGCCACCGCCTCTGGCATGCGCGCGTGCCAGGGGCGCAGGGGCAGCCCCACGCGGTGATCCGCGGTGCGGGGCACTTCCTGCAAGAAGACAAGGGGCCTGAGGTGGCGCAGGCGCTGGCGACCTTCATCGCCGCCACGCCCGTGAATGCTACGGCCCCAGCGTGGCCAGCAAGGCCCTCGCCCCCAGCCGCATGACATCGCGCGCAGCCGCCTTGGCCAAGCCCTGCTCGCGCCGCAGCCGGATCCAGGCATCGAAGCTCAGCATCAGATCCAACGCGTCCAGCAGGGTGGCTTGCTGGGCTACTGCCGTGGGCAGCAAGCGTTTGAGCAGATCGCGCTGCAGCCGGGTCGAATCCATGAGGTTGCCGGCGAGGTACTTCGACTCGTGGCGGTGTACCTGGGCCGCCACATAGATTGGCGACAGGCGTTCATAGATTTCGATGCGCAGGTCGATGCTGCGCAGCAGACGTTCTTGCCACGTGGGCGCGTCCAGGCGCTGGTGGAGCAGAGGTTCGACCATGGCGTCGAGGTCCATGCTGATCTCGCGATAGAGCGAGTCCATGTCGTCGAAGTGCCGGAACACGGTGCGCAGCCCCACCTGGGCGCGTGCGGCCACCTGCTCCGCGGTCGGCGAGAAGTGCCCTTCGTGTACCAACACCACCAGCGCATCGACGATTTTCTTGCGCGTGGCAATGCTGCGGTTGACCCGGCCATCGGCCCTGGGGGCCACGGCCGCGCCGGGCCCGGCCTTCTCAGGCGGGGCATCCGCAACCGCAAGGGGCTGCAGCGCTGATCGATCCATATTCATCGCCTGCATTTTCGCGGGTCTTGCCCCTTCAACCAACCCGGCACTCGGAAGTCCGGTCCGGGCCCCCTGCGGCCTAGCGTAAGCCCTAGTTCCGGCTCGCCCCAAGGGAATTGACACTTTACATGCCAGTACACCATGCCTCAGCGCAGGAGAATCGTCATGCATCAGCGTCTGTTTTGCCGTGCCTTGTGGGCCGCTTCGGTCTGCAGCACCTTCGCTGTGTCCTCCTGGGCTGCTGAAGGCTTCAAGGTGCGTTTCCCACTGTCGGGCACGCTGGGCGGCGAGATCGTGGCGCCCGTGGACAACCCGGGCTTTTTTGCCAGCGTCGTGGTCACGCAGATCGAACTGGACAAGGTCACCGACGGTACGGGCAATACCCGGTACCAGACCACGGGTGGCAGCTTTGCAACCCCTGCAGCCATCGCTGGCGCCGTGCGCACCGCCAACTACACCAGCACCGTCAAGTTCGACCTGAATCAATCGCAGACCAATGCGAACCTGCTGGTCGGTTACCTCAGCCAGGGGCAGTACGCTGGCGGCCGCCTGTCGCTCGTGTTCAACCTGCCCTACACCACGCGCCTGGACCGCGGGCTCACGCTGAGCGGGCTGACGCCCACGCTGAGCACCTTGGCGCCGGCATTGACCACGCCGCCGCTGCCCTCAGGCACCGCGCTGGTGGCGCAAGGCCAGGCGCAAGCGGGCTTCAACACCGCCTATCAGGCGCAGTTGGTGTCGCAGTCGGCGGCGGCCACGGGGGTCATCAACGGCATGGGAGATGCCGAGCTCACCGCCGCCTGGGTCTACCGCAAGGACGACCTGAAGCTGGTCACGGGCCTGACCCTGGCCCTGCCCACGGGCAAATACGACGCGGCCAGCCCCTTGAACGTCGGCTTTGGGAACTTCTATACCTTGCGGCCGGGTGTCGCGCTGGCCTACAACCCGACCAAGGACTGGACGCTGGGCGTACGGGGCAGTCTGGGTTTCAATACCCGCAACAAGGACAACCAGGTCAAGAGCGGCGACTTTGGCGGGCTGGATATGGCGGCGGCTTACCGCTCGTCCATTGGTGTGTTCGGGCCTCACGTGCTGGTGATCAAGCAGTTCAAGGATGACACCGGGGGCACGCTCGGCGCCAATCGCTTCTACGCCGCGGGCGTGGGCGCCTTCTTCACCACGCTCATCCCGGGCCTGGATGCCGCCGTCAACCTCTCCTACATGCAGATGGTCACCGCCAAGAATGCGCTGAGCGGCTCGTTCTACCAGGTCCGCGCCAGCAAGGCGTTCTGAAGCGTCACTTGACGCGACCTGCCCCTGGCACGGCGCCCACCGTCCACGAGGTCATCGTGGTCGGCGCCGGGTTTGCCGGCATTGGCGCCGCGATCAAGTTGCGCCAGGCTGGCATCGATTGCCTGGTGCTGGAAAAGAGCGGCGAGATTGGCGGCGTCTGGCGTGACAATACCTACCCCGATTGCGGCTGCGATGTGCCCTCGCCGCTGTACTCCTACTCTTTCGCGCCCAACCCGCATTGGGGGCGCTTGTTTGCCAAGCAGGGCGAGATCAAGGATTACACGCGCCAAACGGCTGAACGTTTTGGTGTACTGGACCGGGTCCGGTTCGGGCAAGAGCTGACCGAAGCCCGCTGGTCGCCAGAGCAAGGGCTGTGGCGCCTGCAAACCAGCGCCGGCGTGTGGTGGGCTCGCTTCGTCGTCATGGCCACGGGGCCCATGCATGTCCCCGTGGTGCCGCGCATCCCGGGCCTGGACACCTTCACTGGCGTGCAGTTCCACTCTGCGCGCTGGGACCATGGGTTCGATTTCCAGGGCAAGCGCGTGGCCGTGATCGGCTCGGGTGCTTCGGCGGTGCAGTTCCTGCCCAAACTGCAACCGCTGGTGGCCCAGCTCACGCTGTTTCAACGCACGCCGCCCTGGGTCCTGCCCAAGATCGACACACCCTTTTCGGCGCGCTGGCAAAGCCTCTTCGCCAAGCGGCCCTGGACGCAGCGCTGGCTGCGCACCGGCCTGTACCTGCAGTTTGAACTCTTCAACACCTGCCTGCGCGTGCCCTGGCTGCGCAAACGGGTGCAGGCCCAAGGCGTCAAGCACATGACACGCGCGGTGAAGGACCCGGCGTTGCGCGCCCGGCTGTTGCCCGACTATGCGATGGGCTGCAAGCGCATCTTGCTTTCCAACACCTGGTACCGGGCACTGGCCAAGCCGGGCGTGCAGGTGGTGGGGGCCGTGGCGCAGATCCAGGGCCGCCGCGTCGTGTCCAGTGACGGCAGCAGTTGCGACGTCGATGCCATCATCCTAGCCACCGGCTTCGAAGTGGCCAACCCGCCCATCGCGCAGCGCATCTTCGGCCGGCGCGGCACGCCGGTGTCGGCGCAGTGGCAGGGCTCGCCCAGCGCCTACCTGGGCACCATGGTGCAGGACTGCCCCAACCTGTTCCTGACCTTCGGCCCGAACCTGTACGCCTTCACCTCGGCCTTTGTGATCATGGAGGCGCAGTTCAAGTTCATCGTGTCCGCCATCACCACGGCGCGGCGCAAGGGCATGGCCCAGATCGCGGTCGATCCTGCGCGGCTTGCTGCCTACAACCAGCAGGTTCAAACTGCCTTGCGCAGCACGGTGTGGAACAGCGGCTGCACCAGCTACTTTCTGGACCAGAACGGGCGCAACAGCACCAACTGGCCGTGGACCACGTTTTACCTGCGCTGGCGCCTGGGCCACTTTGCACCGCGGGACTTCATCACTGAACCGCACAAGACCTGACCCATCGGTTGAATCAGCACATGAGCCTCCAAAACTTTTTCATCAGCCGATTTCTCAAGTCCAGGTTGAAGGAGAGCATGAAGCTCTCACCGGAAGTGCGGTTTCGCCGGTCGCGCAAGTTCATGGCCAAAGACTTCAGCAAAGTCGGCCCCCATATCGACGTACGAGCCGACCGTATCGCCGGCGTCAACGTGGAATGGGTGGCCCCCAAGACGGTGGCCGCCGACCCTGGCGCGCTGGTTTGTGTGTACCTGCACGGCGGCGGTTTTGTGATGGGAGGTCCCAGCAGCCACCGGGACATGGCCGCGTTTCTGGCCGAGGCGGCGCAGATGCGGATGCTGATGGTCGATTACCGGCTGGCGCCGGAACACCCCTACCCCGCCGCGCATGAGGACGTGCTGGCGGTGTACCAGGCGCTGCTGACCCAAGGCGTGCCTGCAAAAGGCCTGGTGATGGGGGGTGACAGCGCGGGTGGGAACCTGACCCTGGCCGCGCTGCAGTCCCTGCGTGACCGCAAACTGCCGCTGCCGCGCAGCTTCTTCCTGTTCTCGCCCTGGCTCGACCTGACGCATCAAGGCGCCTCGATGCAGTCCCATGCCGGCAAGGATGTGATGCTCAACGGCCAGTTTCTTGCCGAAGTGGCGGCCCTGTACGCTCCGGGCATGGCCGTTGAGAGTTCCCAGTTGTCGCCCTTGTTTGGTGACCTGAGCGGCTTGCCGCCTTGCCTGCAGGTCGTCAGCCGCTCAGAGGTCTTGCTGGATGACGCTCGGCGCCTGCATCTGGGCCTTCAGGCCCTGGGGACACCCAGCACCTGCCTGGAATGGGCGCATACGCCCCATGCCTTCCCGGTCATGGCGCGCCTGCTGCCCGAGGCACGCGATGCGTTGCGGCAGACCGCCGGCTTCCTGACCCGCCCTCAATTGCTGTAATAGACGACCTCGTCGCCGGCCTTGAAGGGCTGCTTCATCGTGTGGTCGATCGGGATCGGACCCGCGCCCAGCGAGGGCCACATGGGCCTGCGCTGTGCCTTGTTCCATTCGACCAGCTGCGCCTTCATGGCGGCCACACGTTGCGGCTCCTTGGCCGCCAGGTTGTTTTTCTCGGTGGGGTCAGCGGCCAGGTTGAACAGCCAGTCCTTCTTGGGCAGCTCCGATACCTGGAGCTTCCAGTCACCCGCACGCACGGTCAGGTAGTCGTCGGTGCGCCAGAACAGCACTTCATGCGGTCGGCCCGGGGCTTCACCCTTGACGAAGGGCAGCAGGTTGACGCCGTCGATGGGGCGGTCGGCCGGGGGCTTTTGCCCGGCGGCAGCTGCAGCGGTGGAGAAGATGTCGAAGTGGCTCACGGGCGCCGTCACGCTGGCGCCCTTGGGGATCGTGCCGGGCCAGCGCATGAAGAAGGGCACATGGATGCCGCCCTCGAAGAACGTGGCCTTCCAGCCGCGGTAAGGCGAGTTCAAGCCGTCCAGGCCAATGTAATGAGCCCCGCCGTTGTCGCTCGTGAAGATCACCAGGGTGTTGTCGTCCAGGCCCTGATCCTTCAGCGCCTGCAGCACGCGGCCGATGTTGCGGTCCAACGACCGGATCATCGCGGCGTAGACCCGCATCGTGTGGTCTGGGATGAAGCTGAGCGCGTCGTAGTCCTCGCGCGTGGCCTGCAGCGGGGTGTGCGGCGCGTTGTAGGCCAGGTACATGAAGAACGGCCGGTTCTTGTTGGCCGCCACCACCTTGACCGCTTCGTCGGTGAGGTAGTCGGTCATGTATTTGGGTGGCTGAAAGGGCTCGCCGTCCTTGAAGCGCACGGCCCAGGGTTCTGCGGCCCACAGGAACTTGTCGATGGGGTCGTACTCCTGCTTCGCGTTGACCACCCCGGGGTGGCGCGTGGGCAGGAACATCGAGGCGCCGTGCAGATGTGACAGCGACTCGCTGAAGCCGTGGTTGTAGGGCCGGAACTGCGGGCTGTCGCCCAGATGCCATTTGCCCAGGTGTACGGTGTGATAACCAGCGCCTTGCAGCAGCTTGGCCAGGGTGATCTCGCTGGTGGGCAGGCCCATGTCCTCGTAGGGGATCAGTTCGGCCTCACGCCCTGCGCGGTACACGGGCTTGTACAGCTGCTCGGCGGGGGCCATGCCGGTCACCACCTTCATGAACTGCTTGGGCGTGGGCGTGAACTCGAAGCCAAAGCGGGTGGCATAACGTCCGGTCAGGATGGCCGCGCGTGACGGTGCACATGTGGCATTGCCGGAGTAGCCGTTGCGAAACT
>CAISJH010000361.1 GCA_903885585.1 uncultured beta proteobacterium | reverse complement strand
CGGCCTGAAGGAAGGCCAGGTCGAGCTGCAGGGCCGGCGCGATGCGCAGGCCGACCGGGTGTCGGTGACCGAGGTGGCTCACCGCTTGCGCGAACGGCTCGGCAGCCCCGCAGCGTGACCTCCGGCGAGCAGCGCCGCGCCTTGCTGCGAGCCGGTGCGGGCCTGGGGCTGGCACCCTATCTGGGCCATGCCGTCCCTGGGGCGGCGCTCGCGCTGAAGGTGGCCGGCGTCGGAGGTGTGGGCTTGCTGGGAGCACCCCAGGCGCAGGCCGGGGCCCAGGTGGAGGAGCCGCTTTCGCAGTCGGTACGCTCCGCCTTGTCGGCTGCGGTGACCGATGCCGCCCCCCCGAGACCGGCGTTTGACCGTGCCGAGGACCGGGCGGCCCACGTTCAGTGGCTGGGGAGATCGGGTCAGAGGCTGCAGCGTTACAAGTCCGAGGCGCATGTGCGCACCGAGTTTCTGGAAGCGGTGTGGTACGAGAGCCGCCGTGCCGGTCTGGAGACCGAGCTGGTGCTGGGTCTGATCCAAGTCGAGAGCGGCTTTCGAAAGTACGCCATCAGTTCGGCCGGCGCCCGCGGCTACATGCAGGTGATGCCGTTCTGGTCACGCCTGATCGGTGATGGTGACGTGAGCCGGCTGTTCCACATGCAGACCAACTTGCGCTTTGGCTGCACCATCCTGCGTCATTACCTGGACATCGAGCGGGGTGACCTGTTTCTGGCACTGGGCCGCTACAACGGCAGCCGGGGCCGCGCACCCTACCCGGATGCGGTGTTCGCCGCCCGACGCGGCTGGGTGTCCAGCCGCACGCCCTGAGCAGCAGAGCACGCCCCTGGCCGGATGGCTTACCGGCTCGGAGGGGCCGGGCCGGCATCAGTCACGGACAGTTCAAGGGCGGGAGCCGCCGCCCCAAGCTCAGAGGCCTGTCCACTCCTTGGCGGCCGCGCCAGAGAAACCCAGCAGCGCGAGGATGCGCTCCACGCTCTCGTTGACCATCTCGTCGATGCTGGCCGGGCGGTGGTAGAACGCGGGCAGCGGCGGGAAGATGATCGCCCCCATCTCGGTGGCGGCGGTCATGTTGCGCAGGTGGGCGAGGTTGAATGGCGTCTCGCGCACCATCAGCAGCAGCTTGCGGCGCTCCTTGAGCGTGACGTCCGCCGCCCGCGTGAGCAGGTTGTCTGAAAAGCCATGGGCCACCGAGGCCAGCGTCTTCATCGAGCAGGGCGCCACCACCATGGCCGAGGTGCCGAAACTCCCACTCGCCAGGCAAGCACCCACGTCACCCGGGGCGTAGGCGAAGTCGGCCTTGGCTTCGAGGGCCTTGCGGTCCAGCCCCAGCTCATGATGAGCATTGAGCACACCGGAAGGGGTGGCCACCACGTGGGTTTCCACCCCCAGGGCCCGGGCCCGCTCCAGCAGACGCACGCCGTACACCGCGCCAGTGGCCCCGGTGATGCCGACGACCAAGCGCGGGCTCATGCGCGGGCTTGCTCAGGCCGCCGGTGACAGCATTTGCTGCAGCTCGCCGCTCTGGTACATCTCCATCATGATGTCCGAGCCGCCGACGAATTCACCCCCTACGTAAAGCTGCGGGATGGTGGGCCAGTTGGCGTACTCCTTGATGCCTTGGCGGATGCCTTCGTCTTCCAGGACGTTGACGGTCTTCAGGTCGGAAGCGCCGCAGGCCTTCAGGACCTGGATGGCGCGGCCGGAGAAGCCGCACATCGGGAACTGGGCCGTTCCCTTCATGAACAGCACGACACGATGGCCCTTCACCAGGCTGTCGATCTGTTGTTGGACGTCACTCATGGGTTCCTCGCTCCTATAGATCTGGATTGTGGGTAAAGGATAAGGCAAAGGCCGTATCCCCGCCTGGCCGTGGACCTTGAGCCCTGGTCCTGCGGGGTCAGGCGGGGCCGCACCGTCCCGCCGTGCAGCGCTCTTGGCCCCCCAAGTCGCGCCGCGTCTGCACCTGCTCCAACCCTGCAGCCTGCAGCAGAGAGCGCACCGCAGCTCCCTGGTCATGCCCATGCTCCAGCAGCAACCAGCCGCCCGGCTGCAGATGGGATGGTGCGCCCCGAGCCAGCACGCGCAGGGCAGCCAGGCCGTCTGGCCCGGGGGTCAGCGCCGCGATGGGCTCTGCGTGCAGGGCGGTCAGGTGGGCGTCGGCGCCGTCGATGTAGGGCGGGTTGGAGACGATGAGATCGAAGCGACGGTCCGCCAGCGGCGCGAACCAGTCGCCCTGCAGCCACTCCACAGGCAGGCCCAGACGCTGGCCGTTGGCCCGCGCCACAGCCAGGGCGGCCGGGCTGCGCTCCACGGCACACACCAGGGCCGAGGGCCGGGCGTGTTTCAGGGCCAAGGCGATGGCGCCGCTGCCCGTGCCCAGGTCGGCCACGGTGGGCGGCGTGCTGTGGTCCGCAAGGGGCGCCCCGCGGTCCTGGCCCGCCAGCAGTTCCAGCGTCCAGTCCACCAGCACCTCGGTGTCGGGCCGGGGCACCAGCACGTCGGGGGTCACGCGCAGCGTGAGGCCGTGGAACTCCCGCTCCCCCAACAGGTAGGCCAAGGGGACGCCCCGGGCGCGCTCGGCCAGTTGGGCCATGAAGTCCT
>CAISJH010000360.1 GCA_903885585.1 uncultured beta proteobacterium | reverse complement strand
CTGGAAGCGGCCATCGTTTCTTTTGCAAAGGGCAGTGCCGCGGTAATTTGCGGAGCCCTGGCGTTCGCCAGCTGGCGTTTTGTTGCCAGCGAGATGGGGGCAGCACACGCCTTGGCCTATGGCGTCCCGGTCTGGTGGGTACAGACGACAATGCCAGCCGGATTCTTGTTGCTGGGCGGACGGCTGGGATCGCGCTGCGCCGGGCCCATCGTCTTGCGTTTGCTGCTCAGCGTGGCGCTGCCGGGACTGGGCGTTCTGCTGGCCGCCGAATTCGATGGCACCTCGGTGTTGTTGTGGCCCATTGTGCTCTGGTTGCTAGCGGCCCTGCTGGCGGGCGCGCCAATTTTCACGATTCTCGGTGCGCTGGCACTCGGACTGTTCTGGCAGGAGGGGCAGCCACTGGCCTCGGTGGCGCTTTCCCATTACCAAATTACCGTCAATCCTTCGCTGCCTGCCTTGCCGTTATTTACCCTGGCGGGTTTGATTTTTGCCCGAACCGGGGCTGCACAGCGACTTGGCGCAGTTTTCATGGCTGCCTTCGGCGAAGGCGTCACCGGCACGGTGGCGGCCGCCGCCGTGCTGTGCTCCTGCTTTACCGCCTTTACCGGCGGTAGCGGCGTCACCATTCTCGCGTTGGGCGGTCTGTTGCTGCCGCTGCTGCGTAATGCCGGCTATCCGGAACAGCGCGGCATCGGTCTGGTCACCAGCGCCAGTGCGCTGGGCGTCCTGCTGGCGCCTTCGGTGCCGCTGATCATGGTGGCAGTGGTGGCGCGGGTGCCGATCCTCGACATGTTCCTGGCCGGGCTGGTGCCGGCGCTGGTGATGGTGGTGTGCCTGCTGCTGTTGGGCAACTTCCTCAAGCGCGACGCAGCTGCGTCAACGGATGCGGCAGCAGTGGCCACGATGGCGGCCACGAGCCGCCCGGACCTGCCTGCCGCCGCCCGAGCGGCCTGGCTCGCAAAGTGGGAGCTCGGCGCACCGCTGGTGGCCATCGGCACCCTGGCCAGCGGGCTGGCCACGCCCACCGAGAGCGCGGCAATGACGGCGCTCTACGCCGTGCTCACACAGGCGCTGGGGCACCGTGAGCTGCCCTGGGCGCGGCTGCGCGAATGCCTGGCCGAGTGTGCGCAGATCATCGGCGGCGTGATGCTGATTCTCGGCATGGCGCTGGCGCTGACGAACTTCCTGGTCGACGCCGGCGTTCCAGACGCTGCCGTGCAGTGGGTGCAGGGGGTGATCCCGAACAAGTGGCTCTTCTTGCTGGCGCTGTGCCTGTTCCTTTTTGCTGCGGCGGCGCTGATGGAGATCTACGCCGCCATCGTCGTGCTCGTGCCGCTGTTGCTGCCCCTGGCGCTGGCCTATGGCATCGAGCCGATCCACTTTGGCATCATCTTCCTGGCCGCCATGGAAGTCGGATTCTTGTGTCCACCCGCCGGGCTGAACATCTACTTCGCCTCGGCGATGTTCGGCAAGAGCGTGCGCTACGTGGCGGCGTCGGTGGCGCCCGCCATGGGAGCGATCTTCGTGGGCACGCTGCTCATCGCCGCCTTCCCCTGGCTGGCCACCGCGCTGCCATCGTGGCTGGGCTCCCGCTGACGCCGCGGCCTTTTCAGCACGACCAGAACAGGCCCCCATCAGGGCCAGGTCGCAGGGCCGTCACCAGCGGGGCTTGGGGCGGGCCTGAGGGGTGCCTTCGATGGCGCGACGCAGATCGAGGTACTCCTCGCACTGCAGGCCGCACAGGCGTTCGAGCGTCTGGAGGTGAACCAGGGCCCGGTCGCGGCGGCCGAGGATCAGCATGAGCTCGCCCCGATATTCGTGGGCACCCAGGTGGGCCGGATCGATGGAGAGTGCGCGGTCGTAGGCGGCTTCTGACTCGGTGTGCCGACCGAGCTTGCGCAGGCTGAAGCCCAGCAGGTTGTGGCCATCGGCGTCCTGCGGTTGCGCCCGCAGGTAGGGCTGCAGCAGGGCGACAGCCCGCTCCCATTGGCTGTTCTTCACCGCCTCCCGGCTCTCCCGCATGGCCCGATCCTCCAAGGGAGCGTTGCGATTGGGTACATCGACGGCGCCGGCCGTCAAGGGCGTCAGGGCGCTCAAGGCCAGCGCTGCAGAGACCAGCAGGGCGCGCGAGCGCTTCGTGTGGTGGAGCGTGAATCGGTTCATGGGCAGCAGGGGCGAGGAGCTTGGAACGTGGTCGAACTCCACGTCAGCCGAGCTATTCCATCCACCGGATCCGTGGCGTGGGATCCGGGGAAGGGTTGGTGGCCAACAGATGGGCCACCAGGGCGTCCAGGTCCAGCATGCCGCCGATGCGCTGGCGCCCTTGGCGCAGCAGCGACACGCCGTCGCCGCCTTCAGCCAGGAAACTGTTCACGGTGATGCGCACATCGCGCGCTGGGTCCACGGGCAGGCCGCCTAACCGCAAGTCCCGAACCCGGTTGCCATGGGCTGCGTTGGCCTGCCAGGTGTAGGTCATCGAAGCTGAGGGGATGAGAAAGTGAGGCGATGCCCGTCCTGGCCGCTGCTGGTCCTCAAGCATCTGTTTGAGTTCGGCGCCTGACAGCGTCATCACCACGAGGT
>CAISJH010000359.1 GCA_903885585.1 uncultured beta proteobacterium | reverse complement strand
GGCGCCGATCTCGTCCCACTTCAGCTCGGCGGGGTGCTTCACGGCCGTCAAGCGGATGCGCTTGCCGTTGACGATGAGCGTGTTGCCATCCACCGACACCTCGCCCTTGAAGCGGCCATGCACGCTGTCGTACTTCAGCATGTAAGCCAGGTAGTCGGGCTCGAGCAGGTCGTTGATGCCGACGACCTCGATCTCGGAGAAGTTCTGCACGGCGGCACGGAACACCATGCGCCCGATGCGGCCGAAACCGTTGATGCCGATCTTGATGGTCATGAGAAAGTCCTCCTGAAGGGGATGTGATGAATTCGGAAGAGGTGATTCAGCGGCGCTTGAGCACCTGGCGCACCACCGCGGCCACGTTGTCCGCCGTGAAGCCGAAGTGCTTGAACAGCACACCCGCCGGCGCGCTCTCGCCGTAGGTGTCGATGCCCACCACAGCTGCGCAGCCGTATTTCCACCAGCCGTCGGTCACGCCGGCCTCCACCGCGATACGGGGCAACTTGGGCGGCAGCACGCTGGTCTTGTAGGCCACGGCCTGACGATCGAACACCGTGGTGCTGGGCATGCTGACGACGCGCACGGCAATGCCCGATTGCGCGAGCTGCGCCTGCGCGTGCAGCGCGAGCTGCACCTCGCTGCCGGTGGCGATGATCACGGCCTGCGCCTTCTTCTTCAGGCCCACCTCGGCCGGCTCAGCCAGCACGTAGGCGCCCTTGCCGATCTCGTCCAGCCCGGCCTTGGGCAGGTAAGGCAGGTTCTGCCGGCTCAGCAGCAGCGCGCTGGGGCGCTCGGCGTTGGCGATGGCCATGGTCCAGGCCACCACCGTCTCGGCCGTATCGGCCGGGCGCCAGACGTCCAGGTTCGGGATCAGGCGCAGGCTGGCGGCGTGCTCCACGCTCTGGTGCGTGGGGCCGTCCTCGCCCAGGCCGATGGAGTCGTGCGTGAACACGTGAATCACGCGCAGCTTCATCAGCGCCGCCATGCGGATCGCGTTGCGGCTGTAGTCGCTGAAGGTCAGGAAGGTGCCGCCGTAGGGGATGTAGCCGCCGTGCAGGGCCACGCCGTTCATGATGGCGGCCATGCCAAACTCGCGCACGCCGTAGTTGATGTGGCGCCCGCCATTGGGCGTGCCGTCCTTGGCAAAGCGCAGCGCCGGCGTGGACGACGTGTTGGTCAGGTTGGAGCCGGTCAGGTCGGCAGAGCCGCCCAGCAGCTCGGGCAGCGCCTTGGTGAAGGCCTCCAGCGCGATCTGGCTGGCCTTGCGCGAGGCCACGGTCTCGGCCTTGGTGTGGGCGGCGATGGCGGCGTCCACGGCGGTCTGGGCAAAGCCCGCGGGCAGCTGGCCGGCCATGCGGCGCTCGAACTCAGCGGCCTGCTCGGGATACGCCGCGCGGTAAGCGGCAAAGCGGGCGTTCCAGTCGGCCTCGCGCTGCGCGCCGGCAGCCTTGGCGTCCCACTGGGCGCAGACCTCGGCCGGCACGGTGAAGGGCTCGTGCGGCCAGCCGATGGCTTCACGCGTCAGACGGATTTCCTCCGCGCCCAGCGCTTCGCCGTGCGCCTTGGCGGTGCCGCCACGATTGGGCGAGCCCTTGCCGATGGTGGTGCGGCAAATGATCAGCGTGGGCTTGGTGGCGGACTTCGACGCTGAGAGCGCCGCGTCGACCGCGGCGACATCGTGGCCGTCGACGGGACCGATGACGTTCCAGCCGCAGGCCTTGAAACGCTTGCCGGCGTCGTCCACGTACCAGGGCTTGACGGCCCCGTCGATGCTGATGCCGTTGTCGTCATACAGCGCCACCAGCTTGTTCAGCTGCCACGCACCGGCCAGCGCCACGGCCTCATGGCTGATGCCCTCCATCAGGCAGCCGTCACCCAGGAACACGTAGGTGCGGTGGTCCACCACGGCGTGGCCGGGGCGGTTGAATTCGGTGGCCAGCAGCTTCTCGCCCAACGCCATGCCCACCGCATTGGTGATGCCCTGGCCCAGCGGACCGGTGGTCGTCTCCACACCGGGGGTGATGCCCACTTCGGGGTGACCGGGCGTCTTGCTGTGCAACTGGCGGAAGCGCTTGAGCTCTTCCATCGGCAGGTCGTAACCCGTCAGGTGCAGCAGGGCGTAGATCAGCATGGAGCCGTGGCCGTTGCTGAGCACGAAACGGTCGCGGTCGGCCCAATGCGGGTTGCCGGGGTGGTGCTTCAGGTGCCGGCCCCACAGCGCCACCGCGATCTCGGCCATGCCCATGGGGGCGCCGGGGTGGCCGGAGTTGGCCTGCTGGACGGCGTCCATCGCCAGGGCGCGGATGACGTTGGCCATCGCGGAGGTGTCTTGTGAAGTCATGGGCGGGGAAGGCAAGAGGGGTCGAGGGATGGGAGGGCCCGCCGCGCCTGCTCGCTGAAGAAGCAGGCGCAGGGCAGACCTCGGCGCAGACACCGAAACTCCCTGAAGAGAACCCAAAGTTTATCTGCCGACCCTGACGCAACTCTGCACAGCAGGGAGGCTTCCAGCGCCTGGGCAGCCCGTTCCACCGCCGCCCCACCACCCCTACACTCGCCGGCCATGATCCGCCATGCCTTGATCCTGGCTGCCGGTCGGGGCGAGCGGATGCGTCCGCTGACCGACCACACTCCCAAGCCTCTGTTGCAGGTGCGCGGCCAGCGGCTGATCGAGTGGCACCTGCAGGCCTTGGCGGCCGCCGGCGTGCGCGAGGTGGTGGTCAACACGGCCTGGCTGGAAGAGCAGTTCGAGCCGGCGCTGGGCGACGGGGCGCGCTGGGGGGTGCGGCTGCATTGGTCCCGGGAAGGCCGCGACCATGGCGGCGCGCTGGAGACCGCGGGCGGCATCGCCAAGGCGCTGCCGCTGCTGGGCGAGGCCTTCTGGGTGGTCTCGGGCGATGTCTTCCTGCCCGGGTTTACCTTCGACCCGACCCCGGCGAACGCCGTGATCGAAGGTACGCACCTCGCTCACCTGTGGATGGTGCCCAACGCACCCCACCACCCGCGCGGTGACTTCAGCCTGGGCGAAGACGGCCTGCTGGGCAGCGATGCCGACGGCCCGCGCCTGACCTGGGCCAGCGTGGGCCTCTTCCACCGCGCGATGTTCGCGCACGTGCCCGTGGGCCAACGCCTGGCGCTGCGCCCGCTGCTGGAGTCCGCTATCGCGCAGCACCGTCTAAGCGGCAGCCACTGGGGTGGCGCCTGGACCGATGTGGGAAGGCCCGAACGCCTGACGAGCCTGCAAGAAGGCTGAACGCTCTCAGTAAAAGTAAAGCGTCAGGCCGCCCCGGGTTCTCTGGCGCCCCCGCAGGGGCCAAGGCGGGGCGTGAATCCGCCCCTGCGCCGATCAGTCGGCCAGTCCCGCCGTGATCTCGTCGATACGCGCCAACAATTCGGGGGTGAGGCGCGCGCAGGCGTCCATCGCGCCCAGGTTGGAGCGCAACTGGTCCGAGCTGGAGGCGCCCGTGATGACGCTGCTCACACGCGGGTTGCGCGCCGCCCAGCCGATGGCCAGCTGGGCCGTGGTCACGCCCATTTCAGCGGCCACCTCCGACAGCCGGGCCACCGCCGCGTTGCGGGCCGGATGCGTCAGGCCTTCGCGCAGGAAGGTGTAGTTCTCCACCGTGGCGCGGCTGCCCGGCGGCACGCCGTCGCGGTACTTGCCGGTCAAGAGCCCCGAGGCCAGCGGGCTCCAGGTGGTCAGGCCCAGGCCGATGTCTTCGTACAGCCGCGCGTACTCCTGCTCCACCCGCTTGCGGTGGAACAGGTGGTACTGCGGCTGCTCCATCACCGGCTTGTGCAGATGGTGCCGCTCGGCAATCTCCCAGGCGGCGCGGATATCTCCCGCGCTCCACTCGCTCGTCCCCCAGTACAGCGCCTTGCCCTGCCGGATCATGTCGCTCATGGCCCACACCGTCTCCTCGATGGGCGTGTGCGGGTCCGGGCGGTGGCAGTAGACCAGGTCCACGTGCTCCAGACCAAACCGCTTGAGCGAGCCGTCGATGGCCTGCATCAGGTACTTGCGGTTGAGGGTGTCGCGGCGGTTGACGGCTTCGCCCGTACGGTCCAGCCCCCAGAAGAACTTGGTGGAGACCACGTAGTTCAAACGCGGCCACCCCAGGCGCTTGAGCGCCTGGCCCATGATCTCCTCGCTGCGCCCACCGGCGTAGCCCTCGGCGTTGTCGAAGAAGTTGATGCC
>CAISJH010000358.1 GCA_903885585.1 uncultured beta proteobacterium | reverse complement strand
GGAGAGTGGCGGCACGCGCGGGGCGCGGCGTCCACCGTAGGGGCTAGCGCTGCAGCGTCCACCCGGCCGCCAGCGTCTATCGCTCAGGTAAAGCGGCCAGCGAGGGCAGACCCGAGGACCACCGGCGCGGGCCGGGGCTTCGGCATCGTGATGCCCTTGAGGAGAGCCCCTTGTCCGCTGACACCCACGCCGCCCCTGCCGCCTCCACCCCCGAGGCAGAGCCCCTGTCCCGCACGCCCCTTCACGCCCTGCATGTCGAGCTCGGCGCCCGAATGGTGCCCTTTGCAGGCTACGACATGCCGGTGCAGTACCCGGCCGGCATCCTGGCCGAGCACACGGCCTGCCGGACGGCAGCCGCGCTGTTCGACGTCTCCCACATGGGGCAGCTGCGCCTGGAAGGCGGTGACGCCGCGGCGGCGCTGGAGACCCTGGTGCCCGTAGACGTGCAAGGTCTGGCCGTGGGCAAGCAGCGCTACGCCTTCTTCACCAACGACGCTGGCGGCATCCTGGACGACCTGATGATCACCCGGCGTGAGAGCGATCTGCTGCTGGTGGTCAACGCGGCCTGCAAGGCCGCCGACACGGCCCATCTGCAACAGCACATCGGTGCGCGCTGCCGCATCATCCCCATGCCGGAGTGCGCGTTGCTGGCGCTGCAAGGGCCTTTGGCCGTGGACGCGCTGGCGCGCCTGGCGCCGGGCGTGCGCGCCCTGACCTTCATGACGGGCGGCGCCTTCACGCTGGAGGGGGCTGAGTGCTACCTCACGCGCTCGGGCTACACGGGCGAGGACGGCTTCGAGATTTCCGTGCCGGCCGAGGCCGCCGAGCGCGTGGCACGCGCCCTGCTGGCCCAGCCCGAAGTGCAGCCCGCCGGCCTGGGTGCCCGCGACACCCTGCGCCTGGAGGCCGGCCTGTGCCTGTACGGCCACGACATCGACACCACCACCACGCCCGTGGAAGCCGGCCTGACCTGGGCCATCCAGAAAGTGCGCCGCGCTGGCGGCGAGCGAGCCGGCGGCTACCCCGGCGCTGCCGTGGTGGATGCCCAGCTTGCCGGCGGCGCAGCGCGCAAGCGTGTGGGCCTCGTCGGGCTGGACCGTGTGCCCGTGCGCGAAGGGGCGCCGCTGGGGTTGGCGGACGGGCGCGCCGTGGGGCGGGTCACGAGCGGCACCGTCGGCCCGACGGTGAAGCAGCCCATCGCCATGGCCTGGCTCGAAACCGCCCTGGCCACCGCCGGCACCGAGGTGTTCGCGGAAGTGCGCGGCAAGCGCGTGCCCATGCGTGTGTCGGCTATGCCGTTCGCTCCCCATCGCTACCACCGGGGCTGAGACCCTGTGCGGCAGCGCGTTCAGGCCGCCAACACATCCTTCTCGTACCCAAGCTCTTTCGAACCTCCACACCACTTCACTGAAGCCTCACTGAAAAGGAACCTCACCATGACGACCATGTTCACCCCTGACCACGAGTGGATCAACATCGAAGACCACGACGCCGCCATCGTCGGCATCACGCAGCATGCGCAGGACGCCCTGGGTGACGTGGTGTTTGTAGACCTGCCCGAGGTGGGTGCCACCTTCAAGCAGGGTGACCCGGCCGGCGTGGTGGAGTCGGTGAAAGCTGCGGCCGACGTGAAGATGCCCGTCTCTGGCGAGGTGGTCGAGGTCAACGAGGCCCTGCGCGCCGACCCGTCGCTGGCCAACAGCGACCCCATGGGCAACGGCTGGTTCTTCAAGATCAAGGTGTCGGACATGGCCGAGTTCGAGCAGTTGATGGACCCGCCGGGCTACGACGCGTTGCTGAAGACGCTCTGAGCGCCCGGGACCCCCCATCGGGCTTCGCCCCCGAGGCCCCTTGGTCGCTCCTGATCACCATCGCCCCCCTCCATCACTGACCGCGCCCTGCGCTGAAGACGAGACAACGCCATGCTGATGACCGCCCACACGCCCCTGCCCGATCTGGAGCGCGCCGACGAGTTCGTCCCCCGCCACATTGGCCCCACGCCCGATGACGAGGCGCACATGCTCTCGGTGATCGGCGCGGCCTCGCGCCGCGCGCTGATCGAGGCCGTGGTGCCCAAGGCGATCGCACGCAGCCGCCCGATGGCCCTGCCTGCGCCGGTGACCGAGGCGCAGGCGCTGGCCGAAATCAAAGCCCTTGCCGCAAAGAACCAGGTGCTCAAGAGCTTCATCGGCCAGGGTTACCACGGCACGCACACGCCTGGCGTCATCCTGCGCAACATCCTTGAGAACCCCGCCTGGTACACCGCCTACACGCCCTACCAGGCCGAGATCTCCCAAGGCCGCATGGAAGCGCTGGTGAACTTCCAGACCATGGTGTGCGACTTGACCGGCATGGCGATGGCCAACGCCTCGATGCTGGACGAGGCCACCGCGGCGGCCGAGGCCATGACGCTGGCCAAGCGCAGCGTGAAGAGCAAGTCCGACACCGTGCTGGTGGCGGGTGACTGCCACCCACAGACCATTGAAGTCATCCGGACACGGGCCGAGCCGCTGGGCCTGAAGGTGGACCTGGCCATCTCCATGGAGGACTGGAACGCCAAGATCGAGGCGGGACAGTACTTCGCGGCCATCGACCAATACCCGGCCACCGACGGCACGGTGCATGACCTGCGGGGCGAAGCTGAGCGCATCCACCGCCATCAGGCTGCTTTCATCGTGGCCGCCGACCTGCTGGCCCTGACGCTGCTGGTACCCCCGGGCGAACTGGGCGCCGACATCGTGGTGGGCACCACGCAGCGTTTTGGCGTGCCCATGGGCGCGGGCGGCCCGCACGCCGCCTACCTTGCCTGCCGTGACGAGTTCAAGCGCTCTATGCCCGGCCGCCTGGTGGGCGTGAGCGTGGACTCGCACGGTGCATCCGCCTACCGCCTGGCCCTGCAGACGCGTGAGCAGCACATCCGCCGCGAGAAAGCCACCTCCAACATCTGCACGGCGCAGGTGCTGCTGGCGGTGATGGCCAGCATGTACGCCGTCTACCACGGGCCGCAGGGCCTGAAGCGCATCGCGCGGCGCGTGGCCTCCTACACCGCCATCCTGGCGGAGGGGCTGAAAGCTCTGGGCGCCCAGGTCAGCAACGGCACCGCCTTCGACACCCTCACCGTGGCCACGGGTGACGCCACCGAGGCCGTGCTGCAGCGTGCCCGCGATGGCGGGATGAACCTGCGCGCTTTCCCGCAATGGGGAGGCGCTCTGGTGGGCATCTCGCTCGACGAGACCACCACGCGTGAGGACATCACCGCACTGTGGCAGTTGTTTGCTGCGCCCGGGCAGGCCCTGCCCTCTTTCGAGGCCTTTGAGAAGGGTGTCGAGCCGCTCATCCCGGCGGCCTTGCGCCGCAGCAGCGACTTCCTCACCCACCCGGTGTTCAACACCCACCACAGCGAGACGCAGATGCTGCGCTACCTGCGCGGCCTGTCGGACAAGGACCTGGCGCTCGACCGCACCATGATCCCGCTGGGCTCGTGCACGATGAAGCTCAACGCCACGAGCGAGATGATCCCCGTCACCTGGCCCGAATTCGCGCACATCCACCCATTTGCGCCCGCCGAGCAGAAGGCCGGGTACCAGGCCCTGGCCGATCAACTGGTGGGTTGGCTGTGCCAGGCCACCGGCTACGCCGGCATCAGCCTGCAACCCAACGCCGGCTCACAGGGCGAGTACGCCGGGCTGCTGGCCATCCGCGGCTGGCACCGTTCGCGCGGCGAAGGCCACCGCCACATCTGCCTGATCCCCGAGTCCGCCCACGGCACCAACCCGGCCAGCGCCCAGATGGTGGGCATGAGCGTGGTGGTAGTGAAGTGCGACGCCAGCGGCAATGTCGACATGGACGACCTGCGCGCCAAGTGCGAGCAGCACAGCGCGAACCTGGCCGCCGTGATGATCACCTACCCCTCCACCTACGGCGTGTTCGAGACGCGGGTCAAGGAGTTGTGCGCCCTGGTGCACCAGCACGGCGGGCGCGGTTACGTGGACGGGGCCAACATGAACGCGTTGGTGGGCGTGGCCGCGCCGGGTGAGTTCGGCGGCGACGTCAGCCACCTGAACCTGCACAAGACCTTTTGCATCCCGCACGGCGGCGGCGGCCCGGGCGTGGGCCCGGTTTGCGTGGTGGAAGACCTGGTGCCCTTTCTGCCCCAGCACGTGGCCAGCGGCATGGGTGACGAGAACTCGCCCGTCAAGGCGGTCTCGGCCACCTGGCTGGGCAACTCGGCGGTGCTGCCCATCAGCTGGATGTACGTGCGCATGATGGGCGCCGAGGGCCTGCGCAGCGCCACCGAGACAGCCATCCTGTCCGCCAACTACGTGGCCGCCCGCCTGGCGGACCATTACCACGTGCAGTTCAGCAGCAACGTACCTGGCTTGAAGGGTGGCGGCGTGGCGCACGAGTGCATCCTGGACCTGCGCCCGCTGAAGGAGACCTCCGGTATCAGCGCCGAAGACGTGGCCAAGCGCCTGATCGACTACGGCTTTCACGCCCCCACCTTGAGCTTCCCCGTAGCCGGCACGCTGATGGTGGAGCCCACCGAGAGCGAGTCGCTGGCCGAACTCGACCGCTTCTGCGACGCGATGATCGCCATCCGGCAGGAGATCGCGCAGGTGGAGTCCGGTGCCTGGCCGCGCGAGGACAACCCGCTTAAGAACGCGCCGCACACGGCCGCCAGTCTGTTGTCCGCCGACTGGGCCCACGCCTACTCGCGTGAGGAAGCCGCCTACCCGGTGAAGAGCCTGCGCCAGCAGAAGTACTGGCCGCCCGTGGGCCGCGTGGACAACGTCTACGGCGACCGCAACCTGTTCTGCAGTTGCGTGCCGGTGAGCGACTACGCCGAGGGCTGAGCGGGTTCACCTGAGTCAGGAGCGGTTGGTTCTGCAGGCACAGGTCGCCGCTCCCTGACCAGGTAGCTGTAGAGCACCGGCACCACCACCAGCGTCAGCAAGGTGGAGGTGATCACACCGCCAATGATGGCCCGGCCCATGGGGGCCTGGATCTCGCCGCCATCGTTCAACGCCAAGGCCAGCGGCAGCATGCCAAAGACCATGGCTGCGGTGGTCATGATGATGGGCCGCATGCGGATGAGGCCCGCCTGCAGCAGC
>CAISJH010000357.1 GCA_903885585.1 uncultured beta proteobacterium | reverse complement strand
TGTTTCGCATGAATCCCTGGCAGCCCTATGTCATCGGCCTGGTCGACCTGCCACAAGGACTGCGGGTGATGGGCATGATGACTGGCTGCAAGCCCCAGGAGGTGCACATCGGAATGCCGGTACGACTCACCACCGAGGCGCTGTACCACGACGAGCAAGGACACGCTGTGCTGACCTACAAGTTCATGCCCATGCCAAGTTGCAGCCAGGCCACTGCCGGAGAGGCAGTATGAGGCCCGTCTATGTACTGGGCGTGGGCGCCCACCCCTGGGGCAAGTTCGCGGACAAGCCCCAGTTGCAACTCGCCCTGGACGCGATGGGTCTGGCGCTTGCCGATGCCGGCCTGCACTGGGACCAGTTGCAGGCGTTGGTGGCAGCCAGCTCGCGCTTTGAAGGCGGCATGGGCTGGGGCTTGCATGCCAATGAGATTGTTCAGGCCGTGGCAGAGACCGGCATTCCCGTCAGCAACGTGGGCGGCGGCTGCGCTGCCGGCGGCATCGCGGTGCATTCGGCCTTCTCGATGATTGCCAGCGGTCAATGCGAGATTGCGGGCGCCGTGGGAGCCGAACGTATGCCCAAGGGTTTCATTCCACGGCCACCTGGTATGCCCGACGACATCACGGACACAGACTACCTAAGGTGGATCGCGATGGGGGCCACCAATCCGGCTTACTGGGCACTGGAGACCCGCCGGCGCATGCACGACCATGGCACCAGCAGCCGCACACTCGCCCAGGCCTCCGTGCTGATGCACCAGCACGCCATGGCCAACCCGCTGGCACGCTACCGCAAGACTTGCACGGTGGAGGACGTATTGGCCTCGCCCATGGTCAGTGACCCACTGCACCTGCTGGAAATCTGTGCCGTGAGCGACGGAGCGGCGGCACTCGTGCTGGGCTCGCGCGATCAGGCACTGCGCCGGGGTGGCCCGCTCATCGAAGTAGCAGGCTGCGCCATTGCCACCGGCCAGTTTGGCGACCCGGCCGTACGGGTACCCACCGTCTCCATGACCACAGGCCTGGACACACCCCACACCAGCGAGGTGGTGGGCGCTGCCCGCGCGGCCTGCGCCATGGCAGGCGTAGGCCCGAAAGATGTCGATGTGCTGGAACTCGCGGACAACACGGCCTGGCATGTGCTGGCCTGGCCTGAGTTGCTGGGCTTCTTCGAGCCCGGCCAGTCTGACTGGATGCTCCAACAGGGCCAGCTGACCCTGGGCGGGCAACTGCCGATCAACCCCAGCGGGGGCTTTCTGTCTTTTGGTGAGGCCACCACCGCACAAGGCCTGCTGCAGGTCTGTGAGCTGGCATGGCAATTGCGCGGTCAGGCCCAGGGGCGGCAGGTGTCTGGCGCTCGAGTGGGTATGAGCGCTGTGCTGGGCCTGGGAGCGAACGGGGCCTCGGTGGTTCTCAAAGCCTGAGCAATCTGGGTTCGCGTGGCTGCTTGACGCGCCTCAAGACGGCAAATATCTGCCGTGGCAGAGTGTGCAAACGAGCCAGTAGCCGTGATCCAGCACAACTCGTCCGAACCCGACAAACTGCCACCCGCGGGTGAAATCGGAGCCACGACCACAGCCATCTTCACCGCCCACGCCCTGTGCAAGACCTACCAGATGGGGGAGGTACAGGTCCGGGCGCTGATCGATGTGGACCTGTGCATCTATCCGGGCGAGTTCATCGTGCTGCTGGGGCCCTCGGGCA
>CAISJH010000356.1 GCA_903885585.1 uncultured beta proteobacterium | reverse complement strand
GTTCGTCCTTGGGCGTGAAGTCCACCAGACGCTTGACGAAGTTGAAGCGCACGCCGCGCACGCCAGCGGCGTGCAGGGCCTGCAGCTCGTCGTCCGTGATGGTGCGGCGCACCGTTGCCACACCCCGCGCCTTGCCGCCAGAGGCGATGCAGGCGTCCACCAGTGCGCGGTTATCGGCACCGTGGCAGGTGGCCTGCACGATGACGTTGCGCGCAAAGCCCAGGTGGTCACGCAAGGCGAAGAGCTGGTGCTTGCTGGCGTCGCAGGGTGTGTACTTGCGCTCGGGCGCATAAGGAAACTCCGCGCCCGGGCCAAACACGTGGCAGTGGGCATCCACGGCACCCGCCGGCAGCACGAAACGGGGCTTGCTCGGGCCGGCGTACCAGTCCAGCCACCCAGGGGTCTTCTCAAACGTGTTCATACGGCATGTGCATTCCAGTCAAGCCCCCGCCGTGGAACCGGCTTTGCCGGGCCGCTGGCGGACGGCCCCCTCGGGGGGGTGAGCCGCGCCGAGCGAGTGCGGGGCACTCGCGAGTGGCTGCGAACGGCGAAAGCGAGCTTGGGGGCTCATTTACCGTCTCATTCAAACGGCAACCCAGCGTACTGCTCGGCCAGCGCCGCCTGGGCGAAGTGCGAGCTCTTCAGGTAGTCGAGCTCGTGCTCCTGCGCCTTTTGGTCGAAGGCGCTGAAGTGCGGAAAGCGGTGCAGCAGGTTGGTGAGGTACCAGCTGGTGCGCACGCTGCTCCAGACGCGGCGTAAGGCCGTCTCGCTGTAGCCGTCCAGCAGGCTGGCGTCGCCCTTTCCGTACCAACGGCCCAGGGCGCGAGACAGGTAGTACACGTCCGACACCGCCAGGTTCAGGCCCTTCGCGCCCGTGGGCGGCACGATGTGCGCCGCATCGCCACACAGGTACAGCGCACCGTAACGCATGGGCTCGGAAACAAAGCTGCGCAGCGGGGCGATACTTTTCTCGATGGTGGGCCCCTCCTCGATGGCCTGCGCCATCTCGGCCGGGAAACGAGACTTCAACTCCGGCCAGAAGCGCTCATCTGGCCAGGCGTCGAGCTGGTCGTCCAGGGCCACCTGGATGTAGAACCGCGACAGCTTCTCGTTGCGGTAGCTGGCCAGCGCAAAGCCGCGCGGGTTGTTGACGTAAGTGATGTCGGGCAGCGGCTTCACGCGGGCCATCACGCCCAGCCAGCCGAAGGGGTAGACCTTCTCGTACTCGCGGCGCACGGTCTCAGGGATGCTGCGACGGCTGACGCCGTGGAAACCATCGCAGCCGGCGATGAACTCGCAATCGATGCGCAGCGCCTGGCCCTGTTGCACGCAGGTGACGAAGGGCCGCGCACCGGGTGCACCATCAAAGTCGTGCAGCACCACGTCCGAGACTTCGGTGAGCACGGGCTGTCCGCGGCGGTCGGCCGCGGCGTAGAGGTCTTCCTGGATGGAGGTCTGCCCGTAGACCATGAAGCGGCGGCCCAGGGTGCTGGCGGTGTCGACGAAGAAGCTGTCACGCCCAGCCCAGGCGATGCGCATGCCGTCATGCGGGTGCCCCTCCACGTCCATGCGGGCCGCCAGGCCGTTCTGGCGCAGGACGTCCACCGTGGTGCTCTCGAGCACGCCCGCACGGATGCGCGACAACACATGCTCCCGAGAAGAGCGCTCCAGCACCACGCTTTCGACGCCGTGGCGGTGGAGGATTTCCGACAGCAGCAAGCCCGCTGGGCCGCTGCCGATGATGACGACCTGGGTCTTCATGTGGGATTCCGATGGTTGTCAGCCAGGAGGCGGTCGGCCTCCACACGCCAGTCGGCGCTGCGCGCAAAGCCTGGCGCGCCTCTCGTACCGAACACGCCGGCGTCGGCCAGGTCGGCCATGTGGGCCTGGCGATCGGCCGTGCCGGCAGCGCTCCAGGGCTCCAGCCCGGCCTCGCGCACGGTCTGCGCCACCTCGCGCACCTCTTCGCTGCGCCGACGGCCGTGCTCGATGACGCGCTGGAAGAAGTAGGCGCCCTGCTTCTCCCAGTCGATGCCTGGGAAGGTTTCCTGCAGCGAGGCGATGACCGCGTCTTCCACACCGTAGTGGCGGGCGGTGGTGAAGCTCTCGATGACCATGGCCTCCAGACCCTTGATCATGATGCTGCGGCACATCTTGGTGGCGCTGGCCACGCCCAGCTGCTGGCTGGCCACGCGCGCCGCGAATCCCAGCGCGTTGAGCAGCGGCTCGAGCGATGCCGCATCGGGCCCGCCCAGCAGCAGCGGCACACGGATGCGGTACGGCGGCACGGACGTCATCACCGCGCCCTCCAAATAGCGTCCGCCCGCGGCGTTCACCACCTGCGCGGCCTGGGCCTTGGCGCCGGGGCTCGCGCTGTTGAAGTCGAGAAAGTAGGCGCCGGACGCCAGACCGGGTGCCGCCGCCTGCGCCACGGCCACCGTCTGGCTGGCGGTGACGGCGCTGATCACGAGTTCTGCACCCGCCACCGCATCTGCGTGGTCCGCCGCCAGACGCACGCTCTGGGCGTGTGCGTGGTCCCGCATGGGCTGGGCTTCAGCCGGCAGACGGCCTGGGCCCATCCGGAGGTCGAAAGCCGACAGCACATGGCCTTGCGAAGCGAGGTCTTCGGCAAGGATACGGCCGACCTCACCGTAGCCGAGGAGCGCAATGCGGGTCATGTGAATCCCAGGAATTCGGATGGCAGCCTCAGTCCAGCGACGCCTTGGCGCGCTTGACCACATCGGCGTACTTGGTCGATTCGGCGGCCATGAAGGCCTTGAACTGCTCCGGCGTGGGCGCATAGGCCGTGTAGCCAAAGGTGGCGTAGCGGTCCTTCATTTCTGGGTCGGCCAGCACGGCGGCGATGTCCGCGCGCAGCTTGTCGGCCACGGCCTTGGGCAGGCCTGGAGGCGCGGCGATGGCCGTCCAACCCGTGGCCTCAAAGCCAGCCGGGCCGCCAGCTTCGGTGATGGAGGGCACGTCAGGCGCCAGGGGCTGCCGCGTGGCACCTGCCACGGCCAGGTACCGCAGCTTGCCGGCACGGAACAGCGGCCCGGTGCTGGCCAAAGTGCCCAGCGCCCAGTTGAGCTCCCCGTTGGCCACGCCGGTATACAGCATGGGCACCTCCTTGTAGATGATGTGCTGCATCTGGGTGCCGGTCATCGCCTCGAACAGCGCCGAGCCCAGATGCACGGGATTGCCCACCGACCAGGAGCCATAGTTCAGAGCACCCGGGCGCGCCTTGGCGTCCGCAATGATGTCGGCCACGGTCTTGTACTTGCTGTCCGTGGGCACGGCGAAGAAGTAGCCGCGGAAAAGTGGCTGCAGCACGTCGAAGTCCTTGACCGGGTCATACGGCAACTTCTTGAACAGGTGCGGATAGGCCACCAGGTGCACGTTGTCGAGCTGGATGAGATCGTGGCCGTCCGTGGCACCACGCTTGAAGGCATCGATGGCGATGAAGCCATTGCCGCCAGGCTTGTTCTCGACGATGACAGGCTGGTTCCAGCGCTTGGCCAGACGGTCGGTCACCAGGCGCAGCCAGGCGTCGGGGCCCGACCCCACGGGGAAGGGCGTGGTCACCCGCACCGGTTTGGTGGGCCAGGCTGGCGCCTGCGCGAGGGTTGGCAAGGCGGCGAGTGTGGCCACGGCCAGGGTGGCGGCGGTGAAGAGGCGGCGTGCGTTCATGGGGGTGATCTCCGTTGTTCAGTCGACGTAGCGCAATCCCGCCTTCTCCAGCGGTTCACGCATCTTGTACATGTCCAGGCCCAGCACGCCGGCGGCGAGCTTGGCGCGCTTCTCGCCTTCGTTGGCCTCGCGCGCCGTGGCCGCCTCCAGCGTCTTCTGCGCCATGGCACGCGGTACGCACACCACGCCGTCATCGTCGGCCACGATCACGTCGCCGGGCGTCACCCAGGCGCCGGCGCACACCACGGGGATGTTCACCGAGCCCAGCGTGGCCTTGATCGTGCCCTTGCTGCTGATGGCGCGGCTCCAGACCGGAAAGCCCATCTCGGTGAGCGTCTTGACGTCACGCACGCCCGCGTCGATGACCAGCGCCTTGGCGCCGCGCGCCATGAAGGAGGTGGCCAGCAGGTCACCAAAGTAGCCGTCGGTGCACTCGGCCGTGACCGCCGCCACGACGATGTCGCCCGGGCGGATCTGCTCGGCCACCACGTGCATCATCCAGTTGTCGCCCGGGTGCAGCAGCACCGTGACCGCCGTACCCGAGACCTGCGCGCCGGCGTAGATCGGGCGCATGCAAGGCTTCATCAGGCCCACGCGGCCCATGGCCTCATGCACCGTCGCGCTGCCGAAATGCGCCAGTTGATCGGCCAGGTGCGCGGGGGTGCGCTCGATGTTGCGGTAGACCACGCCCAGTTCGTACATCTGCAGTGCTCCTTTTCAGCGGCCCCGGGCCTTGAGTGCGGCATCCAGCCGCGGGTACACGCGCCGGGCATTGCCCTCGTAGATCTTGTAGCGCTGCTCGGGGTTCATGGCAGAGGCCTCGATGTAGCGCTTGGTGTCGTCGTAATAGTTGCCGGTCTCGGGGTCGATACCGCGCACCGCGCCAATCATCTCGCTGGCGAACAGGATGTTGTCCACCGGGATCACTTTCGTCAGCAGGTCAATGCCGGGCTGGTGGTACACGCAGGTGTCAAAGAACACGTTGTTCAGCAGGTGGTCCTTGAGCAGCGGCTTCTTCATCTCCTGCGCCAGGCCCCGGTAGCGGCCCCAGTGGTAGGGTGCCGCGCCGCCGCCGTGCGGAATGACGAACTTCAAGGTCGGAAAGTCCTTGAACAGGTCACCCTGGATGAGCTGCATGAAGGCCGTGGTGTCGGCGTTGATGTAGTGCGCACCCGTAGTGTGGAAGCAGGCGTTGCAGCTGGTGCTCACGTGCACCATGGCCGGGATGTCGTACTCCACCATCTTCTCGTAGATGGGGTACCAGTGCCGGTCGGTCAGCGGCGGGCTGGTCCAGTGCCCGCCTGACGGGTCCGGGTTGAGGTTGATCGCCACGTTGCCGTACTGCTCCACGCACTTGATCAGTTCCGGGATGCAAGTGGCCGGGTCCACGCCCGGACTTTGCGGCAGCATGGCCGCGGGGATGAAGTGGTCGGGGAAAAGCTGCCCGACCCGAAAGCACAGCTCGTTGCAGATGGCGGCCCAGGTGCTGCTGACCTGGAAATCGCCGATGTGGTGCGCCATGAAGCTGGCGCGCGGGCTGAAGATGGTGAGGTCAGAGCCGCGCTCGCGCATCAGCTTGAGCTGGTTGGCCTCGATGGACTCGCGCAGTTCGTCGTCGCTGATCTTCAGATCGGCCACGCGTGGCATGAGCGCCGCATCCTGGATGCCGGCGATCTGCTGGTTGCGCCAGGCCTCCAAGGCTTTGGGCGCGGTGGTGTAGTGGCCGTGGCAATCGATGATCAAGACGGGTTCTCCTGCAGAGTCGGAATCGGACCGTAAGGTGCCCTGGCGGCGGGTCAGCCCCTCATTTTGAAGCAGCGGCGCGCCAGTGCAGATTCCGCGCAAGGGGTAGCGAGCGCGGGGCTGGTGCGGCCTCGGTCGGTCCGGGTAAGGCGGCCGGCGCCGGCTCCAGCCGGGCCAGGCGGCGCAGCAGCTCGGGCGTCGGGCTGTCCCAGCCGAAGAACTCCAGGTAGGCCGGAATCTGCTCGAACAACATGTCAGAGCCGACCTGGAAGCGGCAGCCCCGCTCCTGGGCCGCCCGAAGAAAGGCGGTCATGGTGTCCCGCATCACCACCTCCCCCACGAAAGCGTCTGGCGCAATGCGCTCCACATCCACGGGCAGGGGGTCGCCAGTCTCCATGCCCAGCGGTGTGGCGTTGACCACGATGTCATGGCCCGCGGGGTCCGCACAACCCGTGCGCACCGTCAGGCGCGGGTGGTGCTGGCGCAGGCGCTGGGCCAGGTCCTCGGCGGCCTGGGCACGCAGGTCAAACAGGCTGAGCGTGTCCACCCCGGCGGCTGCCAGAGAGGCTGCAATGGCACAGCCCACGCCGCCAGCGCCCACGATCAACACCCCGGCACCACGCGGCTCCACGCCCTTGCGCCGCATGCCGCGCACAAAGCCCTCGCCATCGAACATGTCGGCCACGAGGCACCCGTCAGCCTCGCGCCGCACCGCGTTGGCCGCGCCGGCGATGCGGGCCGCCGGCCGCACTTCGTCCACCAGCCCCACGGTGGCCACCTTGTGCGGCATGGTGATGAGGGCGCCGCGCAGATTGGTGAGCGTGAACACCGCGCGCAGGAAGGCCGGGTAGTCGGCCGGTTTACAGCCCATGGGTACCACGCGGGCATTGAGGCCGGCGTGGTCAAACCACGGGTTGTAGATCAGCGGGGCCTTGAAGGCATGCGTGGGAAAGCCGATGTGGGCGATGAGCTCGGTGTGGCCATCGATCAGCATGGTGGTGTCATCCATAGGGGGCCGCGTCGGCCCGCTGCGGGCCAGGGTTGGGCAGTCTGCTGGCTCAGAGCGCCGCGGCAGCAGCAGACGCAGCCGACGCCGCTGCCCGCAGACCCAGCAGATAGCTGTCCACCCCGAAACCGCAGATCTGCCCCTTCACGATCTCGGCCAGCACCGAGTGGTGGCGGAAGGCCTCGCGTGCGTGCACGTTGGACATGTGCACCTCCACGATG